>MHXL01000173.1:6463-6906 GCA_001824455.1 Desulfuromonadaceae bacterium GWB2_53_15 | reverse complement strand
GTTTTATGTTTATTTTTTAGTTATTTAGCACTTAACTTAAAAGAAGGGTTGATTGCCTCATTTGCGGCACAAAAAAATAGAAGAGGGGGTTGTCTGGAATATTGAAAAGGCTATAAATCAAATGGTTATGGAGTTGTTGTTGGTTGGCACGACAAGTGAAAAAGAAAAACTGGTTAGAAAGCTGTTCAGGTACAACAAAAAATATCCAAAGGAGATTAACAGATGAAAAAAACTATGATTACCATGCTTGCCCTCGTTGCCTTTGCCGGAACCGCATTTGCCGGCGATGTGATCGAGATGAAAAAGGGCGTCAAGTTCAACCACAAGGCACATACGGAATTGCTGAAGGATTGCACGAAATGTCACGCAAAAGCTGAAGGCGGCAAGATCGAAGGTTTCGGCAAAGATGTTGCTCATAAGACCTGCAAAGGTTGCCACGTAGA
>MHXL01000173.1:1497-6421 GCA_001824455.1 Desulfuromonadaceae bacterium GWB2_53_15 | reverse complement strand
TGTCCATGAATGCAATTCTAGCGCAGCGCCAACTCCATCGCCTCCAGTTTCTTGACCTTGTCCCGTAATTCCGCTGCCCGCTCGAAATCCAGCTCCTTGGCCGCTGCCAGCATCTCCTTGCGCAGCTTCTTGACCAGTTTCGGGATGTCCTTGAGCGCCACACCGTACTCCTCGGGCGTTTCTCCCACGCTACCGGGCGGGGTGTAGTAGTCCTGCTCCTCGATGGAGCCGAGAATGGTGCGCATCCCCTTCTTGACCGTCTCCGGGGTGATGCCGTGCTCTTGGTTGTAGACCAGCTGCTTGGCCCGGCGCCGCTGGGTTTCGTCGATGCAGGCCTGCATGGAGCGGGTCACGTTGTCGCCGTACATCAGCACCCGGCCGTTGATGTTGCGGGCGGCTCGGCCGCAGGTCTGGATCAGGGAACGAGCCGAGCGCAGGAAGCCTTCCTTGTCGGCATCCAGGATGGCCACCAGCGAGACCTCCGGCAGGTCCAGTCCCTCTCGCAGAAGGTTGATCCCCACCAGCACGTCGAACTCGCCCAGCCGCAGGTCGCGCAGGATCTGCATGCGCTCGATGGTGACGATATCCGAATGGAGGTATCTGACGCGAACCCCAAGCTCGCGGTAGTAGTTGGTCAATTCCTCGGCCATGCGCTTGGTGAGGGTCGTCACCAGCACCCGCTCGCCACGGGCCACGGTCTCGCGCACCTCATGCAGCAGGTCGTCCACCTGGCCAAAATCTCCCCTCACCCGGCCCAACCCTCTCTCTATCTCTCCCCCAGTGGGGGAGAGTACACTTTGCCCTCTCCCTTCGGGAGAGGGATGGGGTGAGGGAATGGCCACCCTCTCCCTAAGGGCGAGGGTTTCTTTTGCCACCTTGCCCTTAGGGAGAGGGCTGGGGTGAGGGGTAGCAGTTGCCGCTCTTACCTCAATGATCGGGTCCACCAGGCCGGTGGGGCGGATAACCTGCTCCACAAATACACCACCACTCCTTTCCAGCTCGAAGTCGGAAGGGGTGGCCGAGACGTAGACCGCCTGCCTGATGCGGGCCTCGAACTCCTGGAAGTTTAGCGGCCGGTTGTCAAGGGCGGCCGGCAGGCGGAAACCGTAGTTGACCAGGGTTTCCTTGCGGCTGCGGTCGCCGCGGTACATACCACCCACCTGGGGGATGCTGATATGGGACTCGTCCACGAAGAGCACAAAGTCTTCCGGGAAATAATCGATCAGGGTATAGGGCGGTTCATTGGGCTGGCGGTTGTCGAAGTAGCGCGAATAATTCTCAATCCCTTGGCAGAAGCCCATCTCCTCCATCATCTCGATGTCGAAGTAGGTGCGCTGCTCAATGCGTTGCGCCTCCAAGAGCATGTTTTGCGACCTGAAATAACGGATGCGCTCCTCCAGATCCAGGCGAATCTGTACCACGGCCCTGTCCAGTGTTGCCCGGGTTGAAACGTAATGCGAGGCTGGGTAGATGGCGCATTTCGCCAGTCGCTGCAGCACGACGCCCCGCAGCGGATCGATCTCGCTGATGGCCTCGATCTCGTCGCCGAAGAACTCGATCCTGAGCGCCTTGTCGCTGTCATAGGCTGGGAACACCTCGACCACATCCCCGCGCACCCGGAAGGTGCCGCGGTGAAAATCCATGTCGTTGCGTTCATACTGTATCTCCACCAGCTTTTTCAGCAGGGTGTCGCGGCCAAAGTCCTCCCCTTGATGGAAGAAGATGTGCAGGCTGGCATAGGCCTCGGGCGAACCAATGCCGTAGATGCAGGACACCGAGGCCACGATAATCACGTCGCGCCGGGTCAGCAGGCTGCGGGTGGCTGAATGGCGCATCTTGTCGATCTCGTCGTTGACCGAGGAGTCTTTTTCGATGAAGGTGTCGCTGGTGGGGAGGTAGGCCTCCGGCTGGTAGTAATCGTAGTAGGAGACGAAATACTCCACGGCGTTATCCGGGAACAGCTCCTTGAATTCGCCGTACAGCTGGGCCGCCAGGGTCTTGTTGGGGGCCAGCACCAGTGCCGGACGGGAGGTTGCGGCGATCACGTTGGCCACGGTGAAGGTCTTGCCGCTTCCGGTCACGCCCAGCAAAACCTGGTGCTTGTCGCCCCGTTCGATTCCGGCCACCAGCTCTTCGATGGCCTGGGGCTGGTCGCCGCGCGGGGTATATTCGCTTGTAAGCTTGAATGTGTACATTATGGCAATCTAAGAGATAACCTGCTGAAATATTATTGAAAACGGGTTGACATTTTTTTGATAGTACACCAGACTGGTAAGGAAATACCAGAAGATATACAATCCGGTTTCCGGTACGCATCCATGCGATCCATCCATAACATCTATAAGTTAAACACATTTCCCAGGTGAGTCCATGACCTTCTATGGTTTAATACGTATTTTAATTATTTGCTACTGTTTATGCGGCGTTTCACCTGCCTTTGCCGAAAGCCATCCCAAGTCCATCAAGGTCGTGATGGACAACAACTACCCGCCATTTGTATTCCAGGACGGAAGTGGCGTGTTGCAGGGCATCCTGATCGATCAGTGGAAACTGTGGGAACAAAAGACCGGCATCAAGGCCGATATCATTGCCATGGATTGGGGCCAGGCCATCAGCAGCATGAAGAACGGTGAGTTCGATGTCATCGACACGGTCTTCCAAACCGGGGAGCGCTCTGGTTGGCTGGATTTTACAAAACCCTACCAGAAGATTGAAGTCCCTGTTTTTTTCGATAAAGAGGTCTCCGGCATCACTGACGCCGCCTCGTTGAAAGGGTTTGTAGTGGCCGCCAAGACGGGTGATGCCGCCGTCGATTTCCTTAAGCGTCACGGTGTTGAAAATCTGCTGCTCTTCAACAGCTATGAGACGGTTATCCTGGCCGCCAAAGAACATAAAGTAACCGTCTTCGTTGTAGACAAGCCTTCAGCCCTATATTTTCTTCACAAGCTCGGCATACTTGAACACTATAAGCAGTCTGCCCCGCTATATGCAGGCCATTTACACCGGGCAGTCAAAAAAGGGAATGGACAGCTGCTGAAGACCCTGGAAGATGGCTTTAGCCGGATCACACCGGAGGAGTTGAAGGACATCGATCAGAGATGGCACGGCTCATCCCTTGGAGATAAGATCCCTGTCGGATCAATAGTTGCCGGTGCCGGCGCATTTTGTCTGCTGGTGCTGGTGCTCCTGATCTGGAACCGCACACTCAATAAAGCTGTTAATAAACGCACGGCAGAGCTGAAACAAACAGAAGAGTCCTTGCATCTGGCCAGTTTTGCAATGAAACATGCAGCAGATTCGGTGTTTTGGATTACGTCCGATGCATCGATTATTGAGGCAAACGAAGCCGCCTGCCGATCATTAGGCTATACAAGTGACGAGCTGCTCAAGCTGAAGGTCGCTGATATAGATATACTGTATGACGCCAAGGTGTGGCCGCAGCACTGGGAGCAACTCAAGACGCACGGCTCGCTGTTTTTTGAATCAAGCCAGCGTGCAAAGGACGGGAAAATACTGCCGGTCGAGATCTCGGCAAATTTTATCCGCTTCAATGACAGGGAGTATAACTGTGCCTTTGTCAGGGATATTTCCGAACGCCAAAAGTCGGAAGAAGCGCTCAGAGATAGCGAAGAACAGATGCGGATCATCTTCGAGACCTCCGAATCCGGGATCATCCTGGTAAACCCGCAGGGGGTGATAATATTCTCAAACAGGCGCATGGCCGAGATGTTTGGCATGTCGCATGACGAAGTGATCGGTAGCGCCTATCCCGACCATCTGCATATGTCGGAAAAAATATCTGGCGACGGGCTGATGCAGCAACTGATCCTGGGTGCAATCAAGTCAGTCACAACGGAGCGGCGCTACATTCGTAAGGACGGCACAGATTTCTGGGGTTATCTGTCGGGAAGACGGCTTGAAAATCAGGATGGCAGCTTGCGGGCCCTGGTAGGGTTTATTACGGACATTACCGAGCGAAAGCTGATGACACGGCTGCTGGCAGAGAATGAAGTCCGCCTGCGTACCCTCGTGCAAATTCTCCCCGACCTGATCTGGCTGAAAGATGTCGATGGAGTTTATCTGTTCTGCAACACAATTTTCGAGCGTTTTTTCGGCGCCAGGGAAGCGGAGATTGTCGGCAAGACCGACTATGACTTCGTAGACCGGGAACTGGCCGATTTCTTCCGTGAGCATGACCGCAAGGCCATGGCTGCGGGGAAGCCCACCAGCAACGAGGAATGGATCACCTTCGCCGATGACGGCCACCATGCCTTGCTGGATACCATCAAGACGCCGATGTATGATTCCGATGGTATGCTGGTCGGCGTGCTGGGTATTGCCCGCGACATAACCGACCGCAAAAACTCCGAGGAAAGCCGGTTGGGTCTGGAACGTCAACTGCTGCATTCTCAGAAGCTGGAGAGCCTGGGGATCCTGTCCGGCGGCATTGCCCACGACTTCAACAACCTGCTGCTGGCGGTCCTTGGCAACCTTGATCTGGCTTTGATGAAGCTCCCCGAGGAAGCAACCGCTCGCAATAACATCGGCCGAGCGGTTAATGCGGCCAAGCAAGCCGCCAAGCTGACCAACATGATGCTGGCCTACTCCGGAAAAGGTAATTTTATCATCAAGGAGTTGAATCTGACCGAACTGGTGGAGGAGAATGCCGCCATGCTGTCAGCGGCCATCCCCAAGGCCATAAAGCTCAGGTTGCAGCTCGACCATGCCTTGCCGCCGGTCATGGCCGACGTCGGACAAATCCAGCAGGTGGTCATGAATCTGATCACCAACGCCTCCGAGGCGATTGGCGAGGTTAACGGCACTATCATCCTGTCAACCGGTGTCCAGGAGTTTGATCAGCTCACTCTGGATGGAAGCCGGCTGGAGGAAAAAATGCCGACGGGCTGTTATGTCTGGCTGGAAG
>MHXL01000173.1:0-1421 GCA_001824455.1 Desulfuromonadaceae bacterium GWB2_53_15 | reverse complement strand
CGGCAGGGGGCTGGGGATGTCGGCGGTGCAGGGGATTGTCCGTGCTCACAAGGGGGCCTTTCTGGTGGAGAGCCGACCTGCAATCGGCACGACTATCCGGGTGTTGTTGCCGATTGCCGAACTTTCCTGGGCGGAACAGGCGAACACTGTCCTGGCTGCTGAATCTGTTAAATCTGCAACCAGCGCCGGCACCATTCTGGTTGTTGACGATGAGGAGATGATTCGCGGGGTTTGCGTTGACTTGATCGAGGAACTTGGATTCGAAGCACTGGTGGCGGCCGACGGAGAAGAAGCATTGCGCGTCTTCCGTGAACATGGCGACAGGATCGGCTTGGTATTGCTGGATCAGGTCATGCCCGACCTGGATGGTGTCGCTGTCTTCAGGGAACTACGCCTTATCCGGCCGGATATCAAGGTGCTGCTTTCCAGCGGTTACAGCGAGCAGGAGGTTTCGGAGCGCTTCATCGGGCTGGGGCTGGATGGGTTTATCCAGAAGCCGTTCAGCTTGAGCCTTTTGTCGGCAGAGCTGCGGCGAGTGCTGGGTGATGCAGGTTGATCACACGGTCTTGCGCTCAAGGATGCTGCGCTCGCAATCCTGCAATTCTACCATTATTCCCATCTTTCCAGCGGCATGGGTGGCACAGGACAGGCAGGGATCATACAGGCGGATGCCATGCTCTACCCGGTTGAGCAGCCCTTCGTCGAGCTTGTCGCCCCGGATGTGTCTGCGGGCGATGTCGGTGATGGTGCGGTCCATGGCCCGACTGTTGTGGCCGGTGGCCACCAGCAGGTTGACCTTGGTCAATAGGCCATGGATATCTACCTGGTAGTCGTGGATCAACGTTCCCCGCGGCGCCTCGGTCACACCAACCCCTCCGGCTCTGCTTACATTGCCATGTACCAGAACATGGCGGTCTGTGATTCCCGGATCCTCCAGCAGTTCTGAGATCTTTTCCACGGCATACAGCATCTCGATCAAGCGGGCAGGATGATAGTCCAGGCTGGCGGTTGTCGCCGGCTTGCCGGCCAGTAATGTTTTCCGCTCCCCGCTAGCCAGCGGTGTGCCGCTGAAATCAGCTACGTTGAGTCTTGCCAGCGGCCCGGCGCGATACAGGCCGGATTCGCTGAGCGTGCAACAGGCCGCTTTCATGTAACTGTCGCCGGTCTCCACCTCGCTGATGGCTACCGCGTACTCTTCAGGCGCAAACTCATGTACGACCATTCCGTCTGCATCCACGAAACGCAATTGGCCAGTGGTGTGGTCGAGGCACCCATCCGCTCCCACCAGCCCAAGGAACAGGCTGGAAAAGTCTCCGCAGTTCCCCAACTCCTTGATGAATCGCCCTTTATGCTCATGCCACACATCAAGTGCGAACAGTACCAGTCTCTGCGCTTCCGGGAGCAGCGTGGCAAGAGTGTCG
>MHXL01000172.1:1972-8517 GCA_001824455.1 Desulfuromonadaceae bacterium GWB2_53_15 | reverse complement strand
TTTGTTCTGGTCCGAAAAATCCACGATCCGGCAGGGGTACTTTTTCCCGCCAACCGCATAATACGCATTACTCACAAGGCGGTATTCCCGCTTGACCACAGCCAGTTTCTCCACATCCAGCATCCTCTGGGTAACTTGCGGTTTGTCCGAAAAACCCAATTGCGCTTCAGGGCATTCCATGGTGGTGTAGTCATAGCTGCTGCGAGGAATGACGACCGAGTGTTTCACCCCCTGCTTAAGCACGTCGAAGCGGAAGGAGGCGTTCTCAAGCCGTCCCTCGATATCAATGGCGTTCCCGTTTTCCTGCCCCTTGTGGGAGTAGCTGACCAATGTGCCGTTCAGAAGAGTCCCCTTCTCGATTGTATCCTGGCGGTACCCCATCCACAAAAAAGACGCCTGGATCGCTGTCTTGGTTTCGAAGTAAACTTTGGTCACGCCGCCGTCTTCCGTCATGCGTTGGCTGGTGCTGATATCGCCGACAGACAGGCCCATCGAGGAAACCTTATAGTGCGCCACCGTCTTGGCCTGGACAGCTGCGAAAGAAGTGACCACCGGCGTCAGTAACAGGATGAAGAAGGCGGCCAGCGGGTAATAGTATTGACTGGGGGTGTAACAGGCTCTTTTTTTCATTGCTTAAATGTACATGAAGAAAAACTCTGTTGGTACTGTTTTTAACCCGTATATCAGGTTTCTACACAACAATTACACAACCACAACATGCCTGTAACATTAATATGCTATTGCTATAAGGCATGAACTCATACAAAGCAGATCTGCATGTCCACTCCAGCCATTCCAACAAACCTACCTACTGGGCCATGCGCAAGTTCAATGTCCCGGAGAGCTACACATCGCCCCGGCATCTCTACCGCACTGCCCGGGAACGTGGCATGGACTTCGTCACCATCACCGACCATAACGCCATCAACGGTGCCCTGGAAATCGCTCATCTGCCGGGAACCTTCGTCAGCTCCGAGATTACGGCCCATTTCCCGGAAAACGGCTGCAAGGTGCATGTGGTGGTGCTGCACATCTCCGAAGCGCAGTTTCAGCTGATTCTGGAGTTGCGCAAGAATATCTACGAGCTGGCGGCCTATCTTCATTCCCAGCAGATTGCCCATTTTCTGGCCCACCCGCTTTATGCCCAGAATGAAAAGCTGAACCTGGAGATTATTGAAAGGTCACTGCTGCTTTTTACCACTTTTGAAATAAAGAACGGCTGCCGGGCACACCGTTTCAACGGGTTCACCAAGCGCCTGGTTTCATCGCTCAACGAATCTGTTATCCAGCGCCTGTCCGACAAATATGACCTGCAGCCGTACGGCGCCACCCCTTGGGTCAAGGGTGTCGTGGGAGGTTCCGACGACCATGGCGGCCTGTTCATCGCACGGGCGCATACAACTGTCTATGACGCAGCCACGGTTGATGATTTTATCGCAGCTGTCAGGGATGGGGACAGTTGGGCCGACGGCCAGGATGGGGGGGCGCTGACCATGGCCCACAGCCTGTACGGCATTGCCCACAGCTTTTACCGTGAGCGTCTGGGTGATCGCCGGCGTGGTGCCACTCCCTTTGTCAGCGCTCTGCTCGACCGTTTCTTCAACATCGGCGCCGACAAAGGTTCGTTCGTCGAAAAGATCCGGCTCTTTATCCTCAAAAACCTGCCGGCTTCACGCAACCATACCGGAAAATGCTTTGAAGAGATCCTCGACGGTGAAGCGCGTCTGCTGTTGGGTGACAGCGAGTTTCTGGCCGGTATCCGCGATGCAGACAGCAACCGCAAGATCTTCGCGGTCACCAGCCGGCTCGCCAACCGCTTGATTTTCCACTACACGAACCGGCTGATGACGTTGCCGCTCAACGCCGGTTTTTTCGACTACCTCAATACGGTCGGTACCATCGGACTGGTGCATACCCTGATTTCCCCTTATTACCTGGCCTTCCATCACCAGCACAAGGGAAAGGAACTGATCCGGGATCTCACAAAAGCACTGCCTGAGTTGTATCACAAGGAAGCCCCTGAAAAGATCGCCCTGTTCACCGACACCCTGGACGAGATCAACGGCGTGGCCATCACCATCAAGCGCCTGATAAGCACCGCCCGGAGCCGTGGGGTCGAGTTGACCGTGATCACTGCCGGTGACAATGGCGAAGCTGCTGTTGAGGGAGTGAAAAGATTCCAGTCGGTGGGCGATTTTGTATTGCCGGAATACCCCGAGCTGAAGCTCAATTTCCCGCCGATTCTGGACGTGATGGACTTTATCGAGCGCGAGGGGTTTACCCGCATCCATATCAGTACCCCCGGCACCGTGGGACTGCTCGGCCTGCTGATCGCCCGCATGATGAATATTCCCGCTGCCGGCACCTACCACACCGACATCCCCCAGTATGTGCGCAGCCTGACCAATGATGAATTTCTGGAAAAGGCCGCCTGGAGCTACATGATCTGGTTTTACAGCCAGATGGAAGAGGTAATGGTGCCATCGGCAGGAACCCGGAAACAGTTGCAATCGCGCGGTCTGCCACCGGAACGAATGAAGCCGTTGCCCCGCTGGGTGGATACTGAGACCTACTCCCCTGAAATGCGCAATCCCACCTTCTGGAAATGCCGCGGAATTGGTCTTGGCGCGGTTGTGCTGCTTTATGTGGGTCGCGTTTCCCGTGAGAAGGGGCTGGAGATGCTGGTGGATGCCTTCAGGGAACTATTTGAGGCTGGATCGGCAATTGCCCTTGCCGTTATTGGGGATGGCCCTTACCGGGAAGAGATGGAGGCATCCCTTTCGGGTTATCCAGCCCTGTTTACCGGCTATCTCGCAGGAGAGCAACTGCAGCGGGGCTATGCTTCGGCCGACCTGTTCGTGTTCCCCAGCGCCACCGACACCTTCGGCAATGTGGTGCTTGAAGCGCAGGCCTCTGGTTTGCCGGTAATCGTATCCGATGAGGGTGGTCCACGGGAGCTGATGATTGATGGCGAGACCGGTGTGGTATTCCGCGCCGGCAGCACAAGCGATCTGGTCAGCGCCATCAGGTCGATGATCTCTGACCGGCAGCAAATTGCCAGCATGGGAATCAATGCAAGACGCTTCACACTGGACAAGGCGCCAGACAGCAATGAAACCTACAGCACCATTCTGCAACAAGACACGCTTCGTCCGGCATGCGGCGAAAACACACCTCTCGCCAATGCGGCCTAGATCAATGAATCAAACAAAAGGAGAAAAGACATGACATTCGCAAAAATCAAACATATTGCTGTCGAACATGGCATCAGGGTTGTCGGAGTGAAAAAGGCCGACATCGTCATCTACAGGACTTTTATTGTGACATTGCAACATCATTCTGTCTGATGCTGGGTTTCCGGAGATACGGTTGGTACGGTTGCGATAAATAGCCACAGATTATGCACCGCGTACCCTGCACAACACCGAAATCAAGTATGATCTCATGCTTCATGACTCCAATCTTGGCCTTACACTTTGGACAGTTCAAACTAACCTCCCATGAAATCTCAGGTGCAATTACACTGCAGCGCAATACTCACTTGGATCATAGTCACTATCATTTTCGGATGCCTTGCCATAATTGTCATGTTTCCCAAGATCATGATTCAACTGGATTATCGCTTTGAACGCCGCAATGATTGATTCTTTTGCCGCCTTGTCGCTGCATTGATCATAAGCATTTTTCAGGGCAGTAATTGCGGTATGAGTGAGAAGATTCATATTCAGGAGTGAAATGTCCATTTTGTTTTCCTTTCAAATTAATGGGGCTGTTTCGTCACAACAAACACCAGGTTGTCCGGGTTAGCTGCGATAGCGCGGACAGCCTGGGGGTCTCTTTTGAGTTAAATTTTAGCAAATCACCAGTTACAACGGTGTGCCGTGTTGTTAAAATATTGGTGACAAACAAATGGAGTGATTTCTGCGTTGGACATGCTGCCGGGGTATAAGGTGAAGTCAGCGATGGTTCCACGAACAGCGCCATAAAGAGAGGATGTGGTGGTGGGGAGTTTGTTTCTTAATTTTATAGTGCGTTGGATATTGTAAGATTTTTAAACGTTAGGATTCCTCTGAGTCTTCTGATGCCAAGTCAACGGTGTCCAAATCGCGCTCTTTCCCGCAGATCGGGCAGATGTAAAACGTTGAGGGAAGTTTCATATCACAACAGGTCCATTCCTCGGAACTGGCGAGTTTTTCGGCACCATCCCACGGGTAAGGATCTCTTTCATAATTGTGGCCGATTTTTTTGGACATTTGTTGCTCCTTGGTTGTCATAACGCAGGTGTCAAACCGGCATAATTTTATTGCATAACGTGTGGGTGTAACATCACGGCAGGTCTCCAGCCAATGTTTTATGGCTGTAGTGGCGTTTCAGCCAGCTGCTCAGGCCGTCGAGACCGGGGAAAAGAACCCGTTCGTTTATATTCGACTGGTCAAGCTTGTCGCGGATTTCCCATTTCAGGGCAGCCGGGATGATAATCTTACGCGCGATCCAGGGATACGATTTCAGCCAGTCGTCAAGCACCATGCACGGATCGGTCATAACCGAACAAAATGCGTACTGATTGACTATCCGGTCGTCAATCGAAGGAGGTTCGAAGAATATGGCCACTTTATCGTCGGCAAGCAGGTCAAGTTCATGCAGTGAATTGATCTCCTCCAAAAGGAAATCCACGGTCAGGACATTTGCACCTTCTCTTTCCAGTTTCTCCTTTATCTTTCTCGGTAACATTTCATGCGCCTTGACGTAATTCACCGCCCAGATCACTCCATCGGTATCGAACTTTTCAATATTGGAGGTCGCAAAGTGCATGGCGATAAACGGGGAGTATGTCCAGTCGAGCAGCCGGGTCGGCAAGCCATGATGTTGCGCCAACGAAAGCCAGTGCCAGAGGGAGTCGCGCTCAACCACGCTTCTGTGGGCATATTTCTTGAAATTGCGCAGCATGTGACGTTCAAGCTCGGCGTACTGCCCGCCAAGCCGGATCAAGGTCGTTTCAAGACGGTAACTGGAGTCCGAAAGCCCACGGAAGGCAAATCTCGATCTGAACCGGCCTATTTCCTCATTCCATGAATCTGCGAAGAGCTGGTTTTGCAAGTCGTCCCACGAAGAGGCCACAAGAGTTTCCATAACTATCCGTTCTCCTTGCCATAATATAATTTGTCATCCTGGGTAGGCCCAACTTTCGAGTCATGACAACATCCGAATGCCGTCGATTCTATATGATTATTTTGCAATAATGAAGCTAAAGAACATGACTCCATATACCATGCAAACAAAATGGTGGCATTTCCGCCGCTCGCGCAAAACCCATTCTACAATACGCACAACTCACGCTTCCTCCCCCAGCCTGCGATTGATCACCACCGATGATCCCGGCAGTTTCTTGGCGGCCTTCTTGACCTCGGTGGAGATGGACGCCAGCTGGGCGTATGAACTAACCGGCGTCAAGCGTGTGTTGACGATGCCGATGGAGATCGAGAGCAAACCGAAGGTTTCCTGTTCGCCCTTGCGGTTTACGGCCCTGTAACAGCCTGCGGAAAAATCCGTTTCTCCATGGAAGACCGCCAAATGCTCTTCAAGCGCCTTGATGACCTGTGAGGAGATGTATTCTGCATGGTGCGGCCCGGTTATGATGATGAAGTCGTCACCGCCGATATGTCCGCAATAGCATGATAATCCCGCACCCGACGACCTTGCTACCGCGGATATGATTTCTCCGATGGCCTTGATGACCACATCGCCCCGCTGAAATCCGTAATAATCGTTGAATGGCTTGAAATTGTCGATGTCGATGTAGGCGATGTCGAAACCCTCTCCTGCCAGGAGCCGCTCGTTTATCTCGCGCTGGATGCTCTCATTGCCAGGCAGACCGGTCAGAGGATTGGCGCCCTTGGCCAGCGTCAGGTTGATCTCGGTAATGGCGTTGATAAAGCGGTTGACATCCACGACCCCGTGATAGATTCCGTTTAGGCTGACACAGATGTTGTCCACCCGGACATCCATCTCCTTGGACTGGATGGCTTGGGCTGCGTCTCTGATACTGACATTCGATTCGAATCCCAGCTTGACCGGCGACATCAGGTCGCGCATCTTCCTGGAATGGTTGATATGGAAGGCGAAGCCGTTCATCCCGATGACATGGTCTTCCAGAAAGGTGGAACGGTTGATAATGCCGATCGCGCGACCGTCATCAACCACCGGCAACACCTGCAGGCCCGGATTGGTCTGAAAACGCTTGAGGACCGCGGCAAGGTTGTCGCCGGGGTGCGCAGGCAATACCGGGATGGAAATATCGCCGATATACTCTGCGCTGACGGCCGCGTTTGGCGGGTTGCTGCCGGAATCGGCCTGGGCGGACTCTTCCATGCAGGAAAGTACGTCTAATTTGACAGCGACGGGAGACACATCCGGTGTGGAAACCGACATGTCTCCGACCGGCATGCCTGAAGTTACAAAGGCTTCAAACTGCTGGGGGTCGAGCGGTCGGGCAAAATAGTAACCCTGGGCCTGCTGGCATTTGCGCTGCCTTAGAAATTCGAGCT
>MHXL01000172.1:0-1939 GCA_001824455.1 Desulfuromonadaceae bacterium GWB2_53_15 | reverse complement strand
TCAACTTAAGCGCGTGAGCCATGGCAACAATGGCGTCCACGATCGCCGCATCATCAGGGTCGTTGACGATATCGCGGACAAATGATCGGTCAACCTTGATCGTGTCGATCGGCAGATGTTTGAGATATGACAGCGAAGAGTAACCGGTGCCGAAGTCATCCACCGAAATGCTGATACCCAGCTCTTTCAGACGCAGGAGTTTGCAGACCGTATCGCCGGCATTGCCCATCAGCGCACTTTCAGTCAGCTCCAATTCGAGGTAGTGCGGTTCCAGTCCGGTTTCAGCAAGAATCTGCATGACCAATGGCACAAAGGCGTTATCACGCAATTGGCGGGCAGAGAGATTGACAGCGACCTTGAGCTTCGGCAAGCCGGCATCCTGCCAGGCCCTGTTCTGCCGGCAGGCCTCTTTTAGCACATATGTGCCCAGCCGCACGATCAGGCCATTTTCTTCCGCCACGGGTATGAACCGGTCAGGCGGAATGATGCCATGGCCTGGGCGCTGCCAGCGCACAAGCGCTTCCATGCCGATGATATCCTTGCCGTTGATGTCCATCTTGGGTTGATAACAGAGGAAAAACTCGCCATCTTCCAACGCTCGCAGCAATCCGGTCTCAATACTGTGGCGCTCGACAGCCTTTTTGTTGAGCGCTTCGGAATAATACTGGAATGTCAGCCCATTCTGGCGGGCCTGATTCATGGCGATATGGGCATTTTGCAACAGCAGTTCGCTGGACGCGCCGTCTGTCGGAAAGCAGGCGACACCGAAACAGGCCGGAATTATTGCTTCATCAGTTCCCAGCCGGAGCGGCTCGGAAAATACTTTTTGCAATTTGATCAGGATGGTGGCGACATCGCCCTCCAGTACGGTTCCCCCCAGTACAAGTACGAATTCATCGCGATGGATGCGGGCAACCGTATCATATTCACGCAACGTCGAAATCAGGCGTGCGGCGATGCCCCGCACCGCTTCGCACCCGCCACTATGCCCACGCGCGTCAACAACAGCCTTGAAACCGGTCAGACTGATATAGATCACCGCCGTATTTTTCCGCTTGCGGCCGTTGAACGCGATTACCTGATTCAAGCGGTCCAGCAGGAGATTGTGGTTGGGGAGACCGGTCTCAGGGTCATAATAGGCGAGCATTTTTATCTCTTGTTCAGCCAGATGAAACGTTTCCCGCGATGAGCGGAGTTGCCGGGCATAATGGCGGATCAACAGATGCAGCAAACCAGCGGTCGCGATGACGAAGAGAATTCCCTTAAGGATAGCCACATGTTCGAACTGGTGCCGGTCCCTTATAAACCAGGCGGTAGCGGTGTCTGAAAATAATATCCACAGAATCCCGACACATAAATACAACAGCACAATCCTGACTGGGGAGAGCTTGTTATAAGGTACGAAAAAAACTTTCTCGATAGTTGCAAGCATACGGTAATGCCTCCTTCAGAATCATTGCAGTGAGGAGCAAATTGACAGGGCATTGATTGCAGACAGAATTCTACACTGATTTAATGAGTGTGCTCGTTACAAGTGGGCAAACAGATTGTGACGGTTTGATGGAGGAGCGCTGCAGGGCAGGTTGCTATTGAGTGGAAGGCAATAATGTTGAGCCCCGGCTTAGCGGCTGGATGCGATCAGGAAATGGAGCGGTTACTCTCCGGAAAGGTATAATCGAGCGGCGCGGCTTTAACCAGTGCGACAAACTCACCGAACAGCCGCGCGTTTTCAAGGATGATAATCTGTTCCGCCGCAGCAAGATCTTCGGCCGGTGCCCCTGATTCGCTGCAAAGCAAGGCAAAGACCTGCATGTCGTTCATGCTTCCCAGCAGGGTCTGGTATTTTTTCAACTGCTCAAGTATCGCCTCGCAATCGCGTTCCATGATCCTGGAAACGATCTCCAGGAAGTAGCGCAATTTCTTGAAGGCAATCCTCAAG
>MHXL01000171.1:7364-7999 GCA_001824455.1 Desulfuromonadaceae bacterium GWB2_53_15 | reverse complement strand
CCATGTCCATCGAAAATGCCAGGCTGCATCACGAAACCCGCCAGATGGCTATCACCGATGTTCTTACCGGACTTTATAATCGCCGCTATTTCGAAAAGGTGTTGCCTCAGGAGTTGGAGCGTGCGCAGCGCCTCAACCTGCCTTTGTCGATCTTGCTGATTGATGCCGATAATTTCAAGAAAGTTAATGATACCTTTGGACATCCCATGGGTGACCGCGTTTTGGCCACCATGGGGCAGACCATCAAAAAAGCATTGAGAACGGTTGATTTTGCCTTCCGCTACGGCGGAGAAGAGTTTGTTGTGATTCTGCCGGAAGCTGATTTGAAAAGTGCATGCAAGGCGGCAGAACGGATCAGGCTGCGGGCCATAGCTGACAGCAAGAGGGTGCTGCGCAGCGACATGACTGAGCCGGTGACCGTAAGCATCGGTGTTTCCTGCTATCCTCGCGACGCAGCTGATGGCAAAGCTCTGGTTGCCGTGGCCGATCACCTGCTTTACCAAGCCAAGGGGGCCGGCAAGAACCGCATCCTGGTCAGTGAGGAAAGTGATCAGTGATTAACTCGTTTCTGCTGAAGTATTCATCCGGAACTGCCAGAATCTCAATTATCTGCACGGTTGTATTTGTTATGACCG
>MHXL01000171.1:5826-7322 GCA_001824455.1 Desulfuromonadaceae bacterium GWB2_53_15 | reverse complement strand
GCCTGCTTGGTAACTCCTTGAAAAAATCCGCTCCCGCAGTCAACAATGCCCTTGAGGGGCCATCATTAGCTGTCGAGCGCCGGGCTGTTATAGTTCAGGGCGACTTCAGCTATGAAAATGCTACCCTGGCTGAGGATGTAACCTGGCGCGGGACCGTCCTTGTTCGCGGCTATCTGGTGATTGCGCCTCAGGCTACGTTACGTATTGAGCCTGGGACAGTCGTGCGCTTCATGAAATCGGCGATTCTGCGCCAAGTCCCCCGTTTGGTGATCATGGGGAGGCTTCAATGTAATGGTACTGAAGAAAATCCCGTGCTTTTCGCGCCCAATTTTGCTGAGGCTGCCAGAGGCGATTGGGGCGGTGTTCTGCTGCTGTCCAGCGAAAAGCGCAACCAGTGTGACAACAGTCGATTTGAAGGCGCTGAAACAGCCATTGAGGCCCATTTTTCCACGATTACCGCCAAAGGGGTGACGGTTAGGCGGGCAGGTACCGGTCTGCTCCTGCGGGACAGCGTTGTTGCGTTGACAACGTCAGTTATCAACGATTGTGAAACTGGACTTGAGGTCCATGATAGTGAACTGGACCTGCGCGAGGTGGCTCTGTCCAGCAATCGCAGGGGGATTGCCGCGTACCGTTCCTCCCTGGCCCTGACAATGGTGAATGTCAGCGGGAGTAAGCAGCAGGGGGTCATGGCCAATGAGTGTCGGGTCAAATTCAATGCGTGTGATTTAGCGCTGAATGCTGTTGGGGCACTGCTCAAAGGAGGAGAAGGGCAGGTGCTGATGTCGCGTTTTGAGAAAAACAGTGACGTTGGTCTGCATCTGTCCGGAGCAAGGATCAAGGTCCAGCGTTGCCTGTTTGCGGATAACCTGGGTGATGGTCTGCGGATGGATGACGGCCGGGGTATAGTCTGGGCAAGCGCCTTTAGCGGAAATGGCGGCTATAACCTGGCCAATAACGGCCAAGAGGATGTCAGTGCCGTGCTGAACTGGTGGGGAAGTAATGATGAAGCAACTATTACGGCTAAACTGCCGGTCTCCTCTAAAGATACACGCTTTGGAGCCATAGCTTATTCTCCGTGGCTGGCTGAGAAGCCGACCGCGCTTCCCAAAGAGTTATAAATACCATGTCCATCTACCTCGATAACGCAGCCACATCATTTCCCAAACCTGAGTCGGTCTATCAGGCGGTCATGCATGCCATGCGGACGATTGGCGCTTCACCGGGGCGGGCCGGCCACCGGCGTTCAATGGAGGCCGGGCGCCTGCTGTTTCAGGCGCGGGAGGCAGTTGCCACCCTCTTTGCCATCCCTGATTCATCGCGAGTCATCTTTAGTCACAGCGCCACTGAAGCCCTCAATCTGGCTTTGCGCGGGACACTTATTCCGGGTGACCATGTTATAACCACCTCCATGGAGCATAATTCGCTCCTGCGCCCGCTTTTCCTGCTGCGTCGCCAGGGCGTCGAATTGACCATTGTCCAGGCAGGGGTTGACG
>MHXL01000171.1:763-5698 GCA_001824455.1 Desulfuromonadaceae bacterium GWB2_53_15 | reverse complement strand
GCCGGAGCGCTGTTTCTGCTGGATGCGGCCCAGTCGGCGGGTAGTGTGCCGATTGACGTGGTAAAGACCGGTATCGATTTGCTGGCGGCGCCGGGTCACAAGGGTCTTTTCGGTCCCCAGGGCACTGGTTTTTTGTATGCAGCATCAGCAGTGCCGCTTAGACCGCTGCTGGCGGGAGGGACCGGCAGCAGTTCGACTAGCGAAGAACAGCCTGACACTGTACCAGAGGGATTTGAAGCTGGAACACACAATCTGCCTGGCATTGCCGGACTCAAGGCGGGTGTCGAGTTTGTCCTGGAACAGGGTGCGGCCGTGATCGGTGAGAAGGAACGAAAACTGATCACATCTGCTGCGCAAAGGCTGGCTGCTGTTCCCGGCGTCACCCTGTGCGGACCAATGGACCCTGCCGGTCGTGGCGGCGCCCTTTCCTTTACCAGCGCGGGAATGGATCCGGCAACGCTTGCATTCATGCTGGATCAACACTTTGACATCGCTGTGCGGGCCGGATTGCACTGTGCGCCATATGCCCATCGTACCCTGGGAACGTTCCCTGGCGGCACCTTGCGAATCAGCCCCGGTTGGTTTACCACGAGCGAGGAGATTGCAATTTTCTGCAATGCCGTTGTAGAATGTACCCGAAGTTCCGATTGAAATTCGGATACGTTAAAAGGAAAAGGAGCTAATCCATGAAAACCTTGTCCGCATTGTTATTGACCCTCCTTGTCTGCGTTTCTTGCTCACTGCCTCCGGAGCGCCCTTTTACGAAGGAGGAGCTCTATAAGACCGGTATCTATACTTACTTGACCATCTCAGATTCCCCGGAAAGCGTTGTTTCCGCCATTAATAAGGAAGGCGAGGTCATTCTGGACGCCATGTATCGCAACCGTCCGATATGGATCAAGATTCTCGGCAAGCCGGAAGGACTCAAGGTTCAGATCATCGAGAAATAACCGTTTTCAGATGTTTTTGTGAATTCCCACTCTCCCGTTGACAGAAAGGTGCCCAGTGAAAAACTTCATCCTCGATACAAATGTGCTGCTGCATGACCCTCAAGCGTTATTCAAATTCCAGGAAAACAACATTATTATCCCGATCACGGTTATCGAGGAAATCGATCGTTTCAAGAAGGATATGAACGAGACCGGCCGTAACGCACGCCAGGTTTCACGCATCCTCGACTCCATGCGCGAGAAAGGTTCCCTGGCAGTCGGTATTTCAATGCCCGAGAAGGGGTCTCTGCGGGTGGAACTGTTTTCGGAGAAGTTCTTCAGGCACCTGCCGGTGGACCTTCGCTCTGACAGTGGCGACAACCGTATCCTCGGGGTGGCACTGGATGTACGGGAACGGCATCCTGAAGTTCCGCTGGTCTTTGTCACCAAGGATACAAACCTCCGTATTAAAGCCGATGCCATAGGCTTGACCGCTGAGGACTATGAGTCGGACAAGGTGGATATCCAGGATCTTTATTCCGGCACCCGCAATATTGAGATGTCAGCCGAGGACGTTGACCGTTTCTACGGTCAGGGCTGGCTGGAGGCACCCGAAGGTATTGCCATTGCCCCCAATGAATTTATCACCATTGCTGACAACACGAATCCGACACACACTGCCATTTGCCGCTATGACATTGCCAGCAATCATATCGTCCCGGTTCGCAAAATCCCTAAAGAGGGGATCTGGAGCCTGTTTGCCCGCAATCGTGAGCAATCCTTTGCCCTGGATGTGTTGATGGATGACAGTATCAGGCTGGTGACCCTGGTGGGAAAGGCCGGCACCGGTAAAACACTGCTGGCGATTGCAGCCGGCTTACACAAGGTGGCAGAGGAGAATGTCTACAATCGCCTGCTGGTCTCCCGGCCGGTCTTTCCTCTGGGCAAGGATCTGGGGTTTCTTCCCGGTGACATCGAGGAGAAGCTGACCCCCTGGATGCAGCCGATCTTTGACAATGTGGAGTTGCTGATATCCGGTCACGAGTCGGAAAAACGCCACAGCAAGGGTTACAAGGAACTGATCTCCATGGGACTCCTGGACATAGAGCCGCTGACCTACATCCGCGGTCGTTCCATCCCCAAACAGTACATGATCGTGGATGAAGCCCAAAACCTGACTCCCCACGAGATCAAGACCATCGTGACGCGGGTAGGAGAGGGGACCAAGATTGTCCTGACCGGCGACCCGTACCAGATCGACAATCCCTATGTGGATTCATCCAGCAACGGTCTCACCTTTCTGGTGGAGAAGTTCAGAAATGAAAAAATATCCGCCCACGTGACCTTGACTAAAGGGGAACGTTCGGAGTTGGCCGAACTGGCCGCAAATCTATTGTAATAATTTATAAATCCACCACAGAGGCACGGAGACACGGAGGGAAGGCCATTCTGAATTGCGGGACACATCTTGTTGAGATGATTTTCGCGTCTTCAGAACTGCTTTTCATATCCTTCGGTTTTCTCCGTGCCTCCGTGTCTCCGTGGTAAGGTTTGTGATTAAATGCTTGTACTTGCAATCGAAACATCCTGTGATGAAACTGCGGCGGCGGTGGTGCGCGACGGACGCGAGATCCTCTCCTCGGTAGTTTCCTCACAGGTGGCAATTCATGCCGAATACGGCGGCGTAGTGCCGGAAATTGCATCGCGCAAGCATCTGGAGATGATCTCGCCGGTCATAACCCAAGCGCTTCATGAAGCCGATACGGAACTCTCAAACATCGAGGGGATCGCAGTCACCCGCGGACCTGGCTTGAACGGAGCCCTGCTGGTGGGGGTGAGTGCTGCCAAGGCCATTGCCTGTGCTCGGAACATTCCCTTTGTCGGTGTTCATCACATCGAAGGGCATCTTTTGGCAGCTCACCTGGAACAGCAGGTTGAGTTTCCCTTCCTGGCCTTGGTGGTTTCGGGAGGGCATACCCATATCTACCACGTACAGGGCTTCGGTCGTTACCGGACCTTGGGCAGAACCCTGGATGATGCCGCTGGCGAAGCATTCGACAAGTCCGCCAAAATCATTGGGCTGGAATACCCTGGGGGGGCCAGGATTGATGACATGGCTCGCCAAGGGAATGCCAAGGCAGTGCAGCTGCCCCGGCCGCTTCTCAGGGATGGCAGCCTGAATTTCAGCTTTAGCGGACTTAAAACCGCCATGTTTCAGTACATCAAGAAAAATCCGGTCGTCATCCCCAGTAGCTCGGCAAATGATCTGTGTGCCTCTTTTCAGGAGGCGGTTTGTGATGTTCTGGTGGCAAAAACAGAAGCTGCCCTGCGGCAGACCGGTGTCCGACGACTGGTTGTAGCAGGCGGGGTAGCCTGCAATAGTGGTTTGCGTCGGCATATGGCGAAACTGGCGGATCGGCTGGGAATCAATCTGCATATCCCCAGCCCGGTTCTGTGTGGCGATAATGCTGCCATGTTGGCGGTGCCGGGTAATTTCTACCTGGAGCAGGGCATGTTTTCCGAGCAAACACTTGATGCCGTAGCAACCTGGGAGTTGGACCGGGTCGGGGAGGGATTTCGATGAGTACTACCCGTCGTCCCCTCAAATCACTTGGACAGAACTTTCTGGTTGATCAGAATATCATCGATAAGATCATCCGTAGTGCCAACATTGACCCGCAGGATGCTGTGCTGGAAATAGGCCCCGGACGGGGTGCGCTGACCGAACATCTGGCACAGCGAGTCGGCAGGTTGGTGCTGATCGAATACGACCATGCCCTGGCTGCAAGTCTTGCGGAACACTATCAGAACGATCCACGGGTGACTGTTGTCGATGCTGATGTTCTAACGGTCGATCTGGCCAAGCTGTTGGGTGAGACAACGTCCAGCTGGAAGCTTGTCGCCAACCTGCCCTACAATATCTCTTCACCTGTCCTCTTCAAACTACTTGAAAATCGGGCGCTATTCTCCAAAATGGTGTTGATGCTGCAGAGGGAAGTTGGAGAACGGTTAGTGGCATTGCCGGGATGCTCAGATTACGGTGTGACAACGGCACTGCTTGGGTTGTGGTTTGATATGCGCCGCGAATTTATTGTACCTCCCGGCTGTTTTCATCCCAGGCCCAAGGTGGATTCTGCCGTGATCAGTTTTGTCCCGTTGACGAAGCCTCGGGTGGAGGTGGGGAGTGAGGAGACATACCGGCGAGTGGTGAAAGGGGCTTTTGCCATGCGGCGCAAGACACTGTCCAACTGCCTGAAAGCTACGAAATTGGCTGCTCCTGAAGAGCTCAACAGGTTGCTGGATTTTTGCGGGATTGATGGTCAGCGTCGCGGGGAGACACTCTCTATGGAGGAGTTTGCCTTTTTATCGCGCTGTTTGTCCGAGGGGCATGAATAGCCAGTCTAGAGTTCTAAACCTTTCAGTTGCAGGGTTTACTGATGTTGAAGACAAAAAAACCGCCTTGTGGCGGTTTTTTTGTGAACAAAGGTGCTCTGGCTGGACTAGGCTTTACTCTTGACGGTCTTTGTCCTGACTGCTTTGACAGCCTTAGGAGGTTTTGTCGTTGACTTGTCTGTCGTGGCTATGGCTGTTTTTTTTGCTGCCCTGACGGCACGTGCTTTTTCCAGGTTGGCAGCAAGATTGTTCTTATTGGCGGCCTTGCGGCGTGACTCGGAATAGCTTTTTGCAGTTAGAGATTGGCTGGAGGGGATGTTGAACTGCTTGCGGTACTGGCCCGGTTTCAGTTCGTGAGCCTGTCTAAGATGGCGGGTCAAGGTTTTAAAGCCGGTTTTGCCGCATATCAGGCAAGAGACGTTATCGTTCTGAAAGGCTTTTTTAAGTGTCATGGCCGGAGTACCTGATACAGTTCCGGTATCGATGGTTACGCCGTCGGTTTCAAGTCTTTTGAGTGTGGTATAGACCTTGTTGATTTCTTGTATCAGATCATCGGCCGACATCTCAGTGCCCGCTGCATGGGAAGAAACAATACTAGCCGTCAATTCTACGA
>MHXL01000171.1:0-715 GCA_001824455.1 Desulfuromonadaceae bacterium GWB2_53_15 | reverse complement strand
TGCTATTAAGCACATGAGTTTTCATAAATCAAGCATTAATTTTACTGTGTAAGGCTATTTTGTCAGCAGCTCGGAATCTATTTAGTAGTCGCAAATCATGTTTGCAATTATTGTTTCAAACGTATGAAACGGTTACCCGAAAACAATCTTCATCACTGTAGTTGAAGTGAAGTGCTATTGTCAAAGCGCTTGCGTAAACCGTAGTGTGAACGTATGATTTGCCCTGGCTAACGCTGAAATTGTACAATCCCTGCTAAACGGAATTAGTGCGTTTTTTAAATTGATTGCTGTTATAGTTCAGAAAAAGTTTTCTAACTCACTAATTTATTGGCTAAAAGATGTAAAACTGCTGCTTTATATAAAACGAGGAGCTGTTTGTTATGCCGGAAGTGTTTGTTTACCTTGCTGGTGGTTTATCGTGTGTTTCCGCTGTTCTGTTGGTAGTTGTACTCATGCGGCTTGTACGCATTGGTGCGGCACCTTCGCTGGATACTCGTGTTGAAGCTATAGAGCGATTGCTGGAGCGGCAGGAACGCATGGTGCGTGAAGAGATGTCCAGAAACAGGGAGGAGTCCCTTTTGGCTGCCCGACAGGGGCGCGAAGAAATCAGCAATGCCGTAACGGTATTTGGAGATTCACTACTCAAACGGATGAGTGAGATCGCCGGTCTGCAAAAGAATCAGCTGGATATTTTTGCTGGTCAGCTCAAGGCCAT
>MHXL01000170.1 GCA_001824455.1 Desulfuromonadaceae bacterium GWB2_53_15 | reverse complement strand
CTTGCCGGCAGGTGATGATCCGGACAGTTTTTTAGCCAAAAACCCGGTAGAGCTATTCCGCAGCTCCCAGGAAAAGGCCCGACCGGCATTCGAATATTTCGTTCGTTTGGAGTTGGCCCAGACACCACCTGATAGCGTCGACAGCAAAGTGCGGATAATTGATGAAATTGCACCGCGTTTCCGCAAAATTGCCGACCCGGTGGAGCGGGACCTGTACGAAAAAGAGATTTGTCGTCTACTGGGGATTACTGTTCACGCCTTTCGCAAACGTCTGGGGGGAATGAACCTTGCGCCCCGCGATTTGCATATAGATTTGAAGTCAATGCCATCCACTGGAGACACCCATCAGGAGACGCTTCTGGCATTGATGGGCAGCTACCCTGAGGCACGAACAGAGGCCGAGAGGTTCGGTATTGAAAACCTGTTTAACGGCGCTTACCTGGAACTTGCGCGCCTGATGTTGAATGCCATGACCGACAATGATGATGCCCAGGCACTGAGCCGACTGACCGAGAAAATCAATGATCCGGAGCTCAGAATGCTTCTGTCGCGCATGTTGGTTTCTGATGATTATCTGGCAGACATCAACTGGCGAACAGTTTTCGACAACTGCATACATAGCAGGGAAAAACGATCATTATTATCCATAAGGGACATTGCTGCCCGTTTAGCGGTACTGGCCCCTGACAGTGAAGAATATACGGCCCTGTTGCAACAGGCAGATGCCCTGCGCACCCGAAAGTCCAAACTTTAACTAATGAAATGCGGTATTTGAGGTGAATTGAATGGCCAAGAAAAATCTGGATGAAGTCAAACAACTGATCGACCTCGGCAAAGAGAAAGGTTTCCTGACCTTTGACGATGTGAATGACATACTGCCACCTGACATCGCCACTGAACAGATCGATGACGTCATGGGCATGTTCGGTGACATGGACATTGAGATCGTCGACTCTTCCCAGAAGGTCAAGATTCCCAAAATGAAGACCGACCTGGAGGAAGATGAGGAAGCCGAAGGCGAGGCTGAGGAGGTCGAGTTTGAGCCTGGCTCCATCGGGCGGACAAGTGACCCTGTACGTATGTATCTGCGTGAGATGGGATCCGTTTCGCTCTTAACCCGTGAGGGTGAAGTCGAGATTGCCAAACGTATTGAGGACGGAGAGCGGGATGTAGCCAGCGTAATCCTCAACACTCCTATCACTGTCAGAGAAGTACTGCTGTTGGGAGAGAAACTGCGCAAGTTCCAGATTGGCGCTTCGGAAATCAGCAAAGAGGTGGAAGAAGAGCAACTGGAAGAGGATGAGGAAGATGTTCAAAAGATACGTATCCTGGAAGATATTGATGCCGTTGCGGCCCAAGAGCAGTTACTGACTGAGATCAGCGACGAGCTGGAAGCGGCCAGCTCCGCCTCTAAAAAGAAGGAGCTCGATAAAAAATATCGCCAGGCAAAGGATCGACAGGCAGAATTACTTAAATCGCTACGACTGAAAGATCGTCATATCAATAAAATTGCCGAACGCCTCAAGGAATTGTCGATCAGGGTTGAAAAACTTATGAAAGAGCTGGTCGATCTGGAGCCCCTGATCCCCACCGACAAACTCAAACCGCTCCTGGAGAAATTCCAGAAAGATGAGGAAAAAGCCGCTGCTGATCTCAAAAAATTAAAGCTGGGCGCCGAGGAGACTGATCAGCTTGACAAGAGGCTGCGCAACGCTGCCCGCAAATTGCAAAAAGTAGAGCAGGAATCCGGATTCAAGGCAAGCGAGTTATCCACGGCATTAAAAGCCATTGAAGAGGGTGAGTGCAAGGCGCGTATTGCCAAGTCGGAACTGATCGAAGCCAACCTGCGACTGGTTGTTTCCATTGCCAAAAAATATACCAACCGCGGACTGCAGTTCCTCGACCTGATCCAGGAAGGGAACATCGGTCTGATGAAGGCGGTGGACAAGTTCGAATACCAGCGTGGCTACAAATTTTCCACCTATGCCACCTGGTGGATCCGTCAGGCCATAACCCGGGCCATTGCGGACCAAGCCCGCACCATCCGCATTCCGGTGCACATGATCGAAACCATCAACAAATTGATCCGTACCAGCCGTCAACTTGTTCAGGAAAATGGCCGCGAGCCTTCCCCCGAGGAAATCGCCGAACGGATGCAACTGCCTCTGGATAAGGTTCGCAAGGTGCTCAAGATTGCCAAGGAGCCCATCTCGCTGGAGACGCCCATTGGCGAGGAAGAAGATTCCCATCTGGGCGATTTTATCGAAGACAAGGCGGTCATCTCCCCCATTGATGCGGTCATCAAGGCCAACCTGTCCGAACAGACCGCTCGCGTCCTGTCCACCTTGACCCAGCGCGAGGAAAAGGTACTGCGGATGCGCTTCGGCATTGGCGAGAAGAGCGACCACACTCTGGAAGAGGTTGGCCAGGATTTCGAGGTTACCCGCGAGCGTATTCGTCAGATTGAGGCAAAGGCGTTGCGCAAGTTGCGGCACCCAAGCCGCAGCAAGAAACTCAAGAGCTTCGTGGAATAAACTCATCCATGCGGAGTCGCACAGTCACAGCATTTACCATGGCACTTCTGACAGGGTTTTTGGTGCTGTTTCCTGGGGCTCCGCCATCCCTGGCAACGGAACTGGACGACTCCAGCCTGTACGTTGAAGCATTCAACGCCTTCCAGAAGAAAGATTATCTGCTGACCATAGACAAGGTCAGCCAGCTCACCCAATTTTTCCCCGACTCACCTCTGCGGGATATCACGCTTTTGTTGCTGGCGCGGGCCGGTCTCAAGTCCGGCGACAACGCCTTGGCGGCCAAAACCATCACCCAATTTACAACAGAATTCAGCGAAAGTCCGCTCAAGACCAGCGTGGAAGATGAACTGCTGACTCTGGGGGCACGCCAGAACAAGGGCGAAAAAATGTCCCTCGACAAAACACTGCGAGCTGCGGCCCAAAAGGTGCGCAACGATCAGCTTGCCGTGGAGCGGGCAATCGCCTTGAAAGCAGAACAGGAACGCTTGGCAAGGGAACGGGCAGAGCGTGAGCGCATCGCTCGCGACAAAGCCGAGGCGGAGCGCAAGGAACGTGAGCGTGTAGCTGCAATAAAGGCTGCTAAAGAGGCTATCAAGCTGGTTATTGGAGTATCATCCGGCAACCGGCCGATTGAGGCAGGGGGAACTGGTCAAATACCGTTAGAGCTTATCAACAGGGGTACTAAACGCGAAGAGTTTTTGCTATCGGTACCGGTTTCAAAGGAATACGCCGCACTGTTGACGTCCCCTGAAAAATCAGCTGGGCAGATGGAGCGGCTAACCCTCGCCCCTGGTGAGAAACACAAAGTAAACTTGACGTTCAGAATGCCGTCAGACAGGGTTGATGGATTCAAGGCCCTGCTCCAGATCAAGGCCGTGTCTGCCACCTATAATGATGTGACATTTTCCAAAGAAGCCGCTGTCACGGCATCAGCCCCCCTGGTGCGTGTCGTCGCCAAACCTCAAACAGCACGAGTTGCCCGGGGTGAAACGGCCAAATACCGCATTAGCGTTCTCAATGCCGGTTCTCTGACCGCCCAGGGACTGTCTGTGCGGGTCATCATCCCGTCCGAGCTCGATTTTGTTGACGCGTCCGGCGCTGATTTTCGCCAGGCAGCAGGCATTGTGACTTTCAGGGTTGACGCCCTGGAGACAGGGCATTTGAAGGAACTCCGAATTAGTGCCACGGTGCGGGAAAGTGTTGTTGAAAAGCAGGAAATGCGCCTCCAGGTGGAGGTTATCAATGGCCAGCTCCAGCGGAAGGAAATCTTCACCTCAAGCCCGGCAGTGGTACATACAAAGTAACCGCTTATTCCAAGTTCAAATATAGTTAGGCTAATTATAAAACCACCAGGTTATCCCGGTGTACGATCACATCTGCATAGCGGTATCCCAGAATCTCCTCAATCTCACTGCTTTTATGACCTGCCAGCAGGGCAATCTCGCTGCTCGAATAATCAGACAAGCCGCGGGCAAACTCCTGCCCGTCGGAACCGCAGATGCGTACACAGGCACCCCGCTCAAAGCGACCCTCGACCCGCCCGACACCTGAAGGCAAAAGGCTTTTCCCCTTTTTAAGCAGCACATCCCGCGCCCCTTCATCGACAATCAGCCTACCAGCCGGCTTAAGGGTATAGGCGATCCAGTGCTTCCGTCGGTTTACGCCCGTATCCGCCGGCAGAAACAGGGTCCCCACGGCCTCGCCCTGCAAGGCAGCAGCAACAATCCCTTTCTGCTTGCCCGGCACCATGATGGTTGGCACACCGTTCTTGCCGGCCTTTTTTGCCGCCGCAACTTTGGTGGACATGCCACCGGTGCCGACGCTGGAGCGTGAACCACCTGCAGCCCGCTCCACCTCACGAGTAATGCCCTTGACCAAGGGGATCAACAGGGCATCGGGATTTTCGCGCGGGTCGGCGCTGAAGAGGCCCTGCACATCGGTCAGGATCAACAGCAGGTGCGCCTCACCCACATTGGTGACCAGTGCCGAAAGATTGTCGTTGTCCCCGAATTTTATTTCATCAACCACGACGGTATCATTTTCATTGATGATCGGGATAACACCGAAACCCAACAGTGTATCCAGGGTCGCGCGGGCATTCAGAAAACGCTGACGGCTTCCCAGGTCCTCGCTGGTCAACAACACCTGGGCCGCTTTGAGTCCGTGGGGAGTCAGCGCTGCCTCATAAGCCTGCATCAGGCGGGTCTGGCCAATGGCAGCAGCAGCCTGTTTTTGCGGAATAGTCGTCGGCTTTTCCGTCATGCCCAACTCACTACGCCCTGCAGCAACTGCGCCGGACGAAACCACCAGCACCTGCAGCCCCTTGGCTCGCAAGATGGCAATGTCGTCACAGATCTGCTGGAAGACATCAAGATCAAGGGCACCATTGGCGTCGGTCAACACCTGGCTGCCGATCTTGATCACCAACCGCTTTACATTTTTCAGCAATCCACGGCGTATCACCATTCTTCCTCAGCCTTCCCCCACAGCCGCCTGGCAATCTCATCCAGTAGTTCCCCGACGCCTTCACCCGTGGCAGATGAGATTGGGAAAACCTTGACGCCACGTCCCTCGAACCAGGCCGTAATCTCGGCCAGGTTATCCCGGGTCTGGGGCAGGTCAATCTTGGTGATCACCACTGCCTGTTCCTTCTCGGCAAGCTCGGCACTGAACAGCGCCAACTCACGGTTAACAGCTTCGTATTCGGCAAGCGGGTCACGCTCCGGCATCCAGGAGATGTCCACCAGATGCAGCAGGATGCCGGAGCGTTCCAGGTGTTTCAGAAAGCGGTGGCCCAAACCGGCGCCTTCATGGGCACCCGCGATGATACCGGGAATGTCTGCCATCACAAAGGAACGGTAATTCTTATACGGCACCACACCCAGTGAAGGGACGATGGTCGTAAAGGGGTAATCGGCAATTTTCGGACGAGCCGCGGAGATCTTGCTGATCAGCGACGACTTGCCGGCGTTGGGCAGCCCCAGCAAACCAACATCGGCCATCAACTTCAATTCCAAGCGCAGCTTACGCTCTTGGCCCTCCTCACCCGGCTGGGCGAAGCGAGGGGTCTTGTTGGTTGCGCTGGCGAACCGGGCGTTACCCTGACCTCCCCTGCCCCCCTTCAGCAGGATGATCCGCAGGTTGTCTGCGTTCATGTCGGCCAGCACGTCGCCTGTTTCAGCATCCGTGACGACTGTCCCCACCGGAACCTTGATGACCAGATCCTCGCCACCGGCGCCGTGGCGATTCTTGCCCTGACCATTGGACCCGTTCTCGGCCTTCTGGTGCGGACGGTGGCGCAATTCCAACAGGGTCGACATGCCGGAGGTGGCCTGGAAGATCACATCGCCCCCCTTGCCGCCGTCGCCGCCATTGGGGCCGCCAAACTCAATAAACTTCTCGCGGCGAAAGGCAACACAACCGGCGCCGCCATGGCCGGAGGAGGTAAACAGGGTTACTTCATCAATAAACTTCACTTTGATACCTCATAATATTCTCGGGAAACAGGTTTCTCGTAGGGGCGCGGCCTTGGCCCGCCCTGTTGCAATATCCGACATTTACCCATTGCCAACATAGGGCAGACCCAAATGCGAGCCTAAAGGGCAAGCCCACGCCCCTACAATAATTGACAATGCCACGTGTTAGCCCAATTATTTCCCGTCCAGCCACTCCTGGATCGTCACTATCCGTCCTGCCCAGGCATCCGCCAGCCGCTCCTTCAGAAAAGCCGTGAAAAGGCTGTCAAAGAGTTGGACGCCCTGTTCCAGCAGGAACATCCGCTCGTAGAAAGCAGCCTCCCGCTCGCTCATCTCATCCACCGTAGCATCCCGTTCGATGCGCACCTGCGGACATTTGAATGAGGCAAAACCAAAGGTCTCCCCTTTCAGGGTCAATTTCCAGATATTTTCGTCCTTTTCCATGCAGATGGTGGCACTGGTAATCTTCTTGCCACCCTTGAGCGCCGAGATGGCCTCCAGGTAGCTGTCCTGGGAACCGGAGACAGACACCTTCTGGATGCCCCCCTCTTCGCCGCCGCCCTGGAGTTGGATGCGATCATCGATCCAAGCCGAGAAGCGCTCACCGGTGCTGAAATGGCCGGGACGGCAGACTCCGAACTCCCCTTCGCCATTCAGCCCGCGTTGCAACAGCCAGAGCATGAAGTCCCACCCCAGCCATTGATTATCGCGAATCAACGCCACCGCTGAATCTGAATTGGCCTGATTGGCCTTCTCAAGGCCCTCAAGCAATGGGCCTTCCAAAAGCATCCTGGCGCGGGCAAAGGGATGAATGGCCACCAGGTTCAATCCCTCGAAAGTCTTGCGGAAGATATCCTCAAAACGCTCCACAACCTTGCTGCCCAGGCTGAACAGGGTCAGGACCCCTTTACTCTGATCCCAGACCACATCGACCGTTGAAGGAACCGGCAAACATTTTGCCATCAGACGCAGTTGTACCAGCTCCTTGATCTCTGTCCGCTTGTTCTTGGGGGTCCGGCGCAGGTTGGGATGCTGGGCCAGAAAAGCGCCCTCCTCACGTCCGGTGTGGGATTTGAGCACAGCGGCCGGAATTTTGCGCTGATCCCGGCGCAGGGAAAAAACCAGGTAATTGTCGCGCCAGAAGTCCGAAGGCGCCTCGAAAGCCACGTCATCGGGGCGGTCAACCTGGGTCCATCCCTCTGAGGTCTCCTCGGCGGAATTTTCTATGGACTGGAACCCCCGACCAGCCAGTTTTTCAGAAAACCAGGGGAACTGATCACTCTTCGGCAACTCGCCGGTTACGGTGAATTGGGTAATACTTACAGTGTTGGCATAAACGCCCATATATTTAGTACTTCCTTTCGATTACTTGCCCAGCAGGCGGGCATATTCTTCTATTGTCAGTGACGTGTTCCAATGTCCGCTCCACTTGCCGGCCAGCGTGCCGCCCCAGAACAGCAGCACCACCAGCAGGGCGAATATGGCACCCGGCACGGCTAATCGCCCGGCGGCCCGCATGGAAAGCGCCGTGTTGAAGCGGCAATGACTGATACAGCGCCAACAACCGATGCACTCGGGCGACAGCACGCTCTGTTTGTGCATGACATCGATATACGTAGGACAAACCTGGCTGCAGACCCCGCAGGAGACACAACGTTCCGTGTCCCGCGTCACTCGTAGCGGAGAAAGCATGGCCACCAGCCCCAACAGCGCGCCGTAGGGGCAAAGGTAGCGGCAGAAAGGGTTTTTCAGCGGCAGCGAAAGCAGCAGCAGCGTCAGGATCACCCCCAGCGCCACGGGCGAGAGATGCAGGAAGAATTCCAGCAGTCGCACATCGGACACCTTGTGGTAATCGGAGTAAATGAAGTTTTGCAGCGCTGCAACCGGCATGGCAATGACTATCGAATACACGAAAAACAGCAGCAGCAGGTATTTCAGGCCGCGCAACACGATATCCAGCCAGGGGGGAGGACGCAGATTACGCTTGAAGAGTCTGAAACCGGCCTTCCAGGAACATTCCGATATGGTTGCCACCGGGCAGATCCAGGAACAGAAGGAACGTCGCAGCAGGAGCGATACCCCTAGCACCGTCACAAAGATAACGACCGCGGCCGGATGAACGCTGTTGATTCCCAGCCCTTTGAACCAGGCGGAAACACCCATCAGACCAGAAATGGGCAAAAAGCCTTCGATTCCCCCGGGACGCTCGACAAAGGGAGTGCTGCTGCCTGAATAGAAGTAGAGCACAAACTGGTAGAAGCGAATTCCCAGCCAGATCATGAAGCCTAAGAAACAGGATTGAATCAGGATGCGAAGTGGCTGAACATAACGGGCCGACATGGGGACTCCACTGGATTCCAAGAAGAAGCAGGGCGGGTTCTGCAACCCGCCCCATGTATAATTATTCGGCCTTCATGGCCACATAGTGCACACTGCCGTCAGTGCGTTTCAACAACAAACGCACGACGTCGCCCTTTTTTATTTTGGCAACAACGGAAGCGAACGTATCGAGGGTTTCCGGGTGGTGGCCATTGATCTCGATGATCATGGATCCTGGCTTGATTCCAGCCTCTTCGGCCGAAGACCCCGCTTTAACTTCGGTGACAACCAATCCTTTGGTGTCGCGGATGCCGAGGCGCTCCGCACTATCTTTGCCGAGTTCTTCAACGGTAATACCGAGCCTGTCGCTTTCATTGCTGCCGGCAGAAGTTGTTTCGGAAGCACCGTCCTTGAGCTTGGCGACCACTATGAAAACGTCCTGCTTTTTTCCATCACGGAAGATGACCAGCTTTACCTTCTTGTCGATCGGAGTGGCGGCCACAAATCGCGGCAGTTCGTTCCCTTCGTTGATCGGCTTACCGTCATATTCGAGAATGACATCGCCGCTCTTGAGTCCGGCCTTTTCTGCCGGAGTGTCCTTTTCAACGCTGGCGATCAAGGCGCCCTTGTCGTGATCAAGACCGAAGGATTTGGCCAGGTCAGCGGTCAACGGCTGGAAGCGCACGCCGAGATAACCCCGCGTCACCTTGCCGGAATCGCGCAACTGGGTGACGACTGACTTGGCCATGCTGATCGGAATAGCGAAACCGATACCGCCGGCGCCACCCGAGATGATGGCGGTGTTGATGCCGACCACCTGGCCTTGGGCGCTGAACAGCGGGCCACCCGAGTTGCCGGGGTTGATGGAGGCATCGGTCTGGATATAATCATCATAGGGACCGCTGCCGATCACCCGCCCCTTGGCGCTGACGATGCCCGCTGTGACCGTGTGCGAAAGGCCGAAGGGGTTGCCGATGGCCATGACCCATTCACCGACCTCAATGGCATCGCTGTCACCCAATTCGGCAAAGGGAAGCTTTTCGTGATTGCTGATCTTGATCAGTGCCAGATCGACCTTTTCGTCCAACCCCTTGATCTCACCTTTGAGTTCGCGCCCATCGGAGAGCTTGACCATGACCTCATCGGCCCCGTTGACCACATGGTTATTGGTCAGGATATAACCGTCAGCGCTGATGATGAAGCCGGTCCCCAGGCTCTGTTCGCGATGCGGTCGCTGCTGCGGCATCTCATCGAAGAAACGGTTGAAGAACTCGTCGAAAAAATTGTTGCCGAAAGGGTTCTGTTGCTGAGGACGCCTAGCACGCGGCTTTGGTTTAATGTTTTTGGCAGTGCGGATATTGACGACCGTGGGATTGAGTTTTTTGGCCAGTTCAACAAAATCGGGACTAATCGGCTTGGCAAGCGATAGTCCCGGCAGCAGCAATGCACCGACAATCCCCATGACCAGAAAACGAACTGATGAAACAACTGATATCGACATAATCTGACCTCCCTGCTTCTTCTGAAGATTGATTGAACTGACAGGGGCGGGATCGCATAAGTCACGATACCGCCCCTGATCGTTTCCAGACTATAAGATAATCAATCGTACAAAAAAAATCAACCCCTCGCTACGCCTCCCGGAGGATATATCCCTGTCCGCGCACCGTATGGATCAGTTTGACGGGATGGTCTTTATCCACTTTTTTGCGCAGGTAATTGACATACACATCAATAATGTTGGTGAAGCTATCAAAGGCATAGTCCCAAACATGCTCGGCGATCATGGCGCGCGACAGCACCGTATTGGGGTTACGCATCAAATACTCCAGCAGGCCGTACTCCTTGGCGGTCAGATCGATCTCCTTGTCACTGCGCCATACCTTGTGGGTTACCGGGTCGAGCCGCAGGTCGGCAAAACTGATCTCGGCGCCACGGTCCTGCTCGCCTCTGCGCAGCAGGGCTCTGACACGTGCCAGCAACTCGGCAAAGGCGAACGGCTTGGTGAGGTAGTCGTCTGAACCGGCCTCAAGGCCGGAGACAATATCATCTGTGGTGTCGCGGGCGGTGAGCATGAGCACCGGGGTTCTTTTTCCGGCTGCGCGCAGTTCCTTGATAACCGTCAGTCCGTCCATTTTGGGGAGCATTACATCCAGGACCACCAGGCTGAAATCATTTTCCAGCGCCTGTTTGAAACCCTCAGCACCGTCATGGGTTACGGTTACTTCATAGTTATCCTCTTCCAGACCGCGCTTGATAAAGCCGGCAACCTTTTTCTCGTCCTCGACAACTAAGATTTTCATTGTGTGTTCTCCTTTGCATAGTATTTTTTGATATACGCTGTTCAGTAACTGATGTTGGCATTTATACGTCGCATGATCTCCGAGGAAGCCTCCTCCACTGATTTATTGGTTATGTCAATCACCATCCATTCAGGATGTTGCCGGTACAATTGCCGTGAATATACAATTTCCTCTTCCACCTGTTGATAGTCGGCGTAGCTCCCTCTGGGGCTCTGCCGCATGTTGATCAGCCGCGAGGTACGAATCTCCACCAGCCGCTTGGTGTCAATAGTCAGTCCCACGATTTTGCTTTGATCGATCTGGAACAGCTCCTCGGGTGGGTCAATACCCTTGACCAGCGGGACATTGGCCACTTTGTAACCCTTGTGGGCCAGATACATGGAAAGCGGAGTCTTGGATGAGCGTGACACCCCGACCAGCACCAGGTCAGCCTTGTGCAGGTAGCGGGTCTCCTGGCCATCATCGTGTTTGACCGTAAAGTTAACCGCCTCCATCCGCTTGTAGTAATCGGTGTCGATGCGTTGCAACAGTCCTGGCTTTTCTCGTGATGGCGCGCCCAAATAACGAGAAAGGCTGTAAATAAGCGAACTTAACAGGTCCACTGCGATCAGGGCGTGCTCTTCGGCTACCCGCTCAACAACCTCGGAAAGATGGGGGTCAACCAGCGTATAAACGACCATGCCGGGGTCATGGACAGCCACCGACATGGCCTGGTGCACATCGGCCTGCGTACGTATCTGGAAAAGCCGCTGTACCCGGACATCTTCGTCATAAAATTGGGAGAGGGCCGCCCGGATAACACGTTCGGCGGTTTCACCCGTCGAGTCGGACAGCACATAAATTGTTTTCATGTTAAAAATGCCATTTTCCACCGCTTCATTAAGTTACAAGGCATATCTTCTAATTAAAATTAGACCGCAGCATTGCTATCTTGTCAAGTATTTTTGTTGCCTTCAACTAATTATTCTGCTAACGTCTTGAACTTCTGAGCAAATAACTTTTCAGGCGGATATTAATGAGCAATTCCTGGATGGAGATAGCCTGTGATGTCCCCGCCGACATCACTGACATTGTTGCTGAATACCTTGCAGGACTCTCCGGCAGTGGCGTCTGCGTAGAAAATTTGAATGTGGATGCTTTCTCTCACAGCGAAATCACCCATTCGCCGGTCATGACCATCCGGGCCTATTTCCCCGACACAGACGACATCGACGCCCGGGTTGCAGAAATCTCCACCTTTCTGTCTGACCTTGCGGGTCAGCATCCCGGCTTTGTGTTTTCAAAACCGGCCGTCTCAACGGTTCGCACTGAAGACTGGAGCAATAGTTGGAAGGCCAATTTCAAATCACTGCGAGTAGGGCGGCGCCTGTTGATCGTGCCGTCGTGGGAAGAGGCCCGGCCTGGCCCGGATGACATTGTGCTGCATCTGGATCCCGGCATGGCCTTTGGTACCGGGGGACATGAGACTACCCGTCTTTGCCTGGAGCTGCTGGAACGCATCATGGATGAGATGCCGACGCTCATTTCACCGTCAGTCCTGGATCTGGGCACCGGCTCCGGCATCCTGGCCATGGCTGCTGTTCAACTGGGCGCCGGCCGCGTTTGCGCTGCGGATATCGACCCTCAGGCGGTCGAGGTTGCCCGAGAGAATCTGGCAGCCAATGGACTGGCAGAGCAGGTTGAGTTCAGCACCACCCCACTGGAATCAATGACCGCCAACTACGATGTCATCCTGGCCAATATCCTGGCGGAGGAGCTGGTGCGACTGGCCCCACACCTGAACGAGCGTTTGACACCCGGCGGCATGCTGGTCCTGTCAGGCATTCTTGCCGAAAAAGAGTCCTTGGTGCGCAACGGTTTTGCACCTTACCCTCTGAACTACCTGGAAACTCACCTTGAAGGGGAATGGGTGGCGCTCCTTTACCGCAAAGTGAGTGGCCCATGAGCGGTCGGCGCTTCATGATCAGCTCTCGCAGCATCCGTGACGGCTATGCATCCTTCGACGGCGATCTCTTTAATCATATTGTGCGGGTATTGCGGCTAAGTCCCGGCGACTTAGTGACCCTGGTGGATGAAAAGGGCACTGAACATCAGGGGGTAATCAACCAGGTAGCCAAGGAATGGGTGGCCGTAAAGATCTCCTTATCGCTGAAAGCAACCGGCATAGACACCGACAAAACACGGATAACCATTTGCCAGGCGATTCCCAAGGGAGATAAAATCGACCTGATCCTGCAAAAAGGCACCGAACTGGGCGCCCACGACTTCCGGCTATTCGGCGGACGGCGCTCGGTGGTCAAAGTGCGCGAAGATCAACGTGACGGCAAACTGGAGCGCTGGAACCGGATCACTACCGAAGCGGCGCGTCAATGCGGCAGGCGTACCATCCCGGCTGTGTCCTGGTTTCCAACAGCAGTGGAGGCAGCCGACTCCTCCGAACATGAGCTGCGCCTGCTGCTCTGGGAAGGAGAGCATGATCGCAACCTTAAAAACACCCTGGCAGAAACAGGCCGGCCCGCATCCGTAATTGTGGCTATCGGACCCGAGGGCGGATTCGACCCTTTGGAGGTAAGGCACTTTTCCCGGCACGGATTTCAGCCGGTTTCACTGGGTAACAGAATCCTGAGAACAGAGACCGTCTCTATTGCTATTACCTCAATTTTGCAGTATATATGGGATGATATGTAAGAAGCTGGTATATTTTTCCGGTATGATTTAGGATGAGTGCGTTATAAAGTTATTTTGCCGGAAAACAGAGGAAAACAGCTTCAAACGTACCAAAAGGAGCCGCAGATGAAATGTCCCAAGTGCGGATACAACAGTTTTGAATATCATGACACATGTAATAAATGTGCCCATGATCTGACCGGTTACAAGGCAACCTTCGGACTCAAGGCGATCGTACTTCCGCAGGAGGCTCGTAACTCCATGGCAGCCGCCTTCATGTCCGAAGCTGTCGTTAACACCCAGGCAGAAGAAGTGGTCGCTGAGACTAATACCGATATGTTCTCTTTTGACCTGCCGGAAGAAGACACATCTGCCGCAGAAACGACCGCCAACGACAACCCCTTCGACTTCGGTGATGAGCCTGCCGCAGACGAACCCCAGGGTTTCGGTGAATTTTCCTTTGATGATGAGCAAAAATCTGCCCAGGCCAAAGCTGAGGAAGATGCCTTTGCCGACCTTTTGGAATCCACCTCCCAAGAAGGAGATGCCGATGTTGCACCGGCCCCGGCAGCCGGCAACAGCCCCGGCGAGTTCGACCTGAATAATTTCTCCTGGGACGACACACCGGCTGCGCCGGCTGCGGCCGAGACCAAGCCCGAAGACGACTTCAACAGCCTTTTTGGCGACCTGGACGACATCACTAAAAAGTAACCGTACGTACGCCTATATCTGCTTCAAAACGAGCGGGGTTTCCCGCTCTTTTTATTCGGAGAACTGCAGTGCCCCAACGCATCAGCATCCTGCCTGAAATCATAACCAACAAGATAGCAGCCGGAGAAGTGGTCGAGCGACCGGCCTCAGTCATCAAAGAACTGATCGAAAATTCGCTGGACGCCGATGCCGGCGATATCACCGTGGAGATCGCAGCCGGCGGGCGGCGGCTGATAAAGATCAGCGACAACGGCCACGGCATGTCCCGTGAAGATGCCCTGTTATCCCTGGAACGCCACGCTACCAGCAAGATCAGGACCGACAGCGACCTGGATGGCATCCTTACGCTGGGTTTCCGCGGCGAGGCGCTCCCCTCCATCGCCTCGGTCTCCCGTTTCCGGCTTGCCACCCGCGAACCAGCCAGCCTGGAAGGCACCGAAATCATTGTGGAAGGTGGACGGGTAAAGGAGGTCAGGGCCTGTGGCATGGCCCCCGGCACGGTCATCACTGTGGAGCAGATCTTCTTCAACACCCCGGCCCGCCTCAAATTCCTGCGCAGCGCCGAGACCGAGACCGGTCATGTAGGGGATACAGTGGCCCGCATGGCCATCTCCCGGCCGGACGTGGCCTTCACCTGCATCAGCGACGGCCGCGAGCTGTTGCGGGTGCAGCGGGGCGACCTGCGCCGACGCCTGTCCCAGACACTGGGCAAGGATGCCGCTGCCGACCTCCATGCCGTGGACGGTTCAGACAATGGAATCAGCGTCACCGGCTTCATCTCCGGCCCAAATAATGTCCGCTCCACGACAGCGGCCATGTTTACTTACATTAACGGCCGTTTTGTGCGGGACAAGGTTGTGCAGCACGCCATCATGCAGGCCTACCGGGGGGTGATCGACCGGGGCCGTTATCCCATCCTGGCGTTATTTGTGACGCTTCCACCCGGCGAGGTGGATGTCAACGTCCACCCGACAAAGCATGAAGTGCGCTTCCGCCGTCAGCCAGTCGTTCACGATGCGCTTCAAAAAGCTATTGAGGAGGTACTGCGCCGGTCACCCTGGCTGGCACACCCTCAGGAGCAGGCCGCACCAAGCAGTCCAGCGACAAGCCAAGCCTACCGGGAACGTATCGCGGCAGCAGCCCAGGCATCCCTCAACCTGCCCCGGCGTGAAACGTCCTACTACGCAGCAACAAGCAGTTGCGACAAGGTTGTAACAAGAGCTTTCGCCGCCTCGCCCGCCCCCAGCGAAGCAGCAGCGGTCTCGGAACCAGCCGCACCGTTCCAGCCGGAAGCAGCAGACAGCAAAAAACAGGGCTTTTTCTCGTCCCTGGCGATCATCGGCCAGTTTCATGCCGAATACATTCTCTGCCAGTCGGGCAGCGAACTGGTGGTCATCGACCAGCACGCAGCCAGCGAGCGGGTCGCCTACCAGCGCCTGCGGCAACAGTGCGAGGCCACTGGCGTTGAGTCGCAGCGTCTGCTTTTCCCGGAGACTTTGGAACTTTCATTTACCGAGACTGCTGTTGCGCAACGTTTTCAGGAAGACTTGGCCCGTATCGGCTTCGAACTGGAGCCATTCGGCGGCAACACCATCATCGTTGCTGCCGTGC
>MHXL01000169.1:4804-4869 GCA_001824455.1 Desulfuromonadaceae bacterium GWB2_53_15 | reverse complement strand
GAGGAGGCGATCATGAACGGTTCGATGCCCATATCCACCAGGCGGGTCACGGCCGTGGCCGCATC
>MHXL01000169.1:4580-4792 GCA_001824455.1 Desulfuromonadaceae bacterium GWB2_53_15 | reverse complement strand
GGTGGAGAGCACCAGATGTCCGGTCAGGCTGGCCTGGATGGCGATCTCCGCTGTTTCGGCGTCGCGAATCTCACCGACCATGATGATGTCCGGGTCCTGGCGCAGGATCGAGCGCAGACCGCTGGAAAAGGTCAGGTCGATCTTGGGGTTGACCTGGATCTGGCCGATGCCCTTGATCTGGTACTCGATCGGGTCTTCAATGGTGATGATGT
>MHXL01000169.1:0-4395 GCA_001824455.1 Desulfuromonadaceae bacterium GWB2_53_15 | reverse complement strand
CGCAGTACAGCCCGTTCGCCGTAAAAGGTGGGGATAATCGAGACGCGGATATCCACGTCGCGGCCCGCCACGATGATCCGGATACGGCCGTCCTGGGGCAGCCGCTTTTCGGCGATGTTGAGCCCTGCCATTATTTTGATGCGGGAAATGAGAGCGTCCTGAATGATCTTTGGAGGAGAGAGCTTTTCGTAGAGGATGCCGTCAATGCGGAAGCGCACCAGCAGATCGCGCTCATAAGGTTCGATGTGAATGTCGCTGACCCGCTCCTTGACCGCCTCGGACAGGATCGAGTTCAGCAGTCGAATAACCGGCGCTTCGTCAGCCAGGTCCAGCAGATCCTTGGGATTGGAGAACTCGGTGGCCACCGTGGAAAGGTCTTCACCCTCCAACTCCTGAAGAACCTCGCGTGCCGTTCCTGAGACACCGGCATAGACATGATTGATGGCATCGGCCAGAATGGCAGACGGAAGCAGTACGGCCTCCACTGGCCGCCCAAACAAAAGTTGCAGTTCGTCCAGAGCCAGCAAACCGGCAGGTGTTGCAATAGCAATCCTGATGGCACCCTTCACTTCCCGCAATGGAAGAATCGTATGCGCACGGGCAAAGGTCAGCGGCACTCTGGCGAGCAGACCCGGATCGACATCATCGCCACTGATCTCAGCCTGACTGGCGATCCCCAAGCGCTGCGCAGTGACTTCCAGTTCTTCCGGGGAGATTACGGCACTCATTTGCCCGAAATCTCCTTCTGCACGTCCACCGGATCTATTTTTTTAGCAGCCTCGCCAAATTTCACCCGCTGATCAGCGGAAACCGTCGCCAGATCACTGGAATCTTTGATGATATGCGGAGTAAGCAGGATCATCAGATTTGTCTTCTTTCGTGACCTTGTGGTTGTCTTGAACAGCCAGCCCAAGCCTGGGATATCCCCCAGGAAAGGCACCTTCTGCACATTTACATCCTCGGTATCCTGGATCAAACCACCGATTACAACCGTATCCTTGTCCTTGACCACAATGCTGGTCTTGGCCGAACGCTTGGTAGTGACCAGATCAACAGCCTGACCCTTGTCGTTCTTCACCGCCGAGATTTCCTGGTTGATATCCATGCGGATATAGTCGCCCTCGCTGATCTGGGGCTTGATCTTGAGATTGATGCCGATGTCCTTGCGCTCGACAGAGGTTGTGGTGCCAATTGAACTCTGGGTTGCTGATCCCTGGAAGGGGACGTTTTCACCGACATTGATCTCGGCCTCTTTATTATCGGATGTAAGGATGTTGGGTGTCGAGAGGATGTTCACAAGGCCGTTTTTGTCCAGTGCCTTGAGCACCGCGGTTATATTGATCGGACTAGCCGTTACACTTGGAGACAGTGCGCCGCCTTGTGAAATAATTGTACCGATAGTGCCCAGGGTTCCTAACGGGTCGTACAAGCCGGCGACCGTCAAATACTTGTTAAGGACGCCTCCTCCGATAACACCCCCCTGCAGGCCCAGTTCCCGTGATTTGTCCAGAGAAACCTCGGCGATCAACACCTGAACAAAGACCTGTTTGCTGCGGCGATCAAGCTTCTTGATCACCTGGACCAGGTTGTTGTAATCGTTGGGGGAGGCCATGATCACCAGTGAATTGGAGGCCTTATCCGGGGTGATGGTGACCTTGCCGCTGTCAAAAGGAGACACCTGGGGAGCTGCCGCGCCTGGCAATCCTGGGGCAGCCGTGGCGGACATCCCCTTGACCACGCCGTCCAGCACCTTGGCCATCTCGGTGGCGTCGGTATTTTCCAGGTAGTAGACATTGACCTTGCTGCTGGCCTCGGGTGGGGCTACATCCAGCTTGGTCACCAGCTCACGAACCGCTGTCTTGACGCTTTCATTGCCAAAAACCAGCAAGGCGTTCAGGCGCTGGTCAGCCAGAACGCTTCCTGCACCGCCCCCGCCTACTGTGGCCGGCTGTCCGGCCGGTTTGGTATCGGAACCGGTGAGCCACTGACGAACGGTTGTGGCAACAGCCTCGGCCGAGGCATTTTTCAGGTAGATGATCTCAAGCCCCTCGCGGGTCCGCTCCGTATCGATGGTCTCCAGAATACCATGCAGTTTGCGGATATTGATGGATGAATCCACCATCAGGATCAGGTTTCCGGGGCCGAAGGCCGAGATATGGCCGTCCTTGGAAACCATCGGCTGCAGAAAGGCCAGGGCCTCCTGGGCCGTGATGTTTTCCAGCTTGGTCACCTGGGCAATATAGTTTTCATTGACCGGCGCCTGTTCACCCGCCGGCAGCAGTCTGAAGCCGGACTGCCTGGCGCTGGCTGAGGGGACGATCTTGGCCACCTTGCCACTCTGCACCACCGTAAAACCCTTCAGCTCCAGCACCGAGACAAAGACGTTGTAGGCCTCTTCCGTGGAGAGCTTGGAGGGGGAATAGACCGAAATCTTTCCCTTGACCCGGTCGTCCAGGATAAAGTTCTTGCCGGTCAGGTCGCTGATAAACTTCACCATGGTGGAGATATCCACCTCATTGAAGTTGAGCACCACCCCCTTGCCGGCAGCCAGCGCCGAAGAGGTGAAGATGGTTCCCGCCAGCAGCAGGATGCAAAAGACATGTGCCAGATATCGTGTCAAGCGTGCCTCCGATTCAGCGTATATCATAGTTAAATGTCACAGGCTGTCCATCCCTGATCAGATCCAGCTTGAGCCGGCTCTGCCCCTTGAGAGTGATAAACGACTGCAGTGCCTTGTCAGGTGAGTCTATCGGAAAATCGTTCAGCCGCAGCAGCACATCGCCGTTTTTGATGCCGATCATGGCGAACAGGCCGTTGGGTTTCACCTCCGAGGCCCGGAACCCCTCGACCTTGCCATCCTTCTGACTGGGGAGCAGGCGGGCATCGGTCATGGCCTGTGAAGGATTGTCCAGGACCGCATTCAAGGCACGCTGGTCAATTACAAAATTGCCTGACCCTGCGCTGGAAACAGCCACGCCTACATGTGCAGCGGGCTGTGTCGGCGGCGCAGCCGAAGGCGGCGTCAGAGGAGTCAACAACTCGACCTTCTTACCACCAACAACGATAAAGGCCTGTTCTTTTTTCACCTCCACCAGACGTCCGGCATCGAAGACCATGTCGCCCAGCCGGAAGACCCGCTCCTCCTGTTTGGAGTTGTTGCGCACCAGTGCAAAGGTTTCGCGGAACGATCCCACAGCCGTACCGAGCAGCAACAGATCGACTGGCGCGGTAAGCGGTGCTGCCTGGGCAGCTGCCGTGGCATTCACGATTGCGGTGAGCTGCCCCTGGGTGGCCTTGCCGAACAGGCCATTGGCCAGTATCGGTGCATAGAACGCAAGATCCTCGGTTCTAGGAGCGGTCGCAACCGGAAGCGCCGTCTCCTTGCCACCTTTAGGCATCAGCGTTTTGCCCATGCTCAACGAAAGGAGGTCGGCTGCAATGGCCGCCAAAATGGCAATGATGATAATTCCCAGAAGGATATTTATGACGTTCAGTATGCGTGGCATAAAACCTACAATTTGATCTCCCCGGAAAAGACCTCCACCGCCGGGCCGGTCATATAGATATTGCCATCCTCGGCCCACTCCATCTCCAGATCGCCGCCCGAGAGGTGGTTGAGGATCTTCTTTTCCGTCAGGCCGTTCAGCACACAGGCTGCTGTCACGGCACTGGATCCGGTGCCGCAGGCCAATGTCTCGCCGGCGCCACGCTCCCAAGTGCGCTGGCGTATCTCCGTGCGGGAGATGATCTGAATGAATTCCACATTTGTCCTGCGGGGAAACAGTTCATGATTCTCGATCAATGGGCCATAGGTGGATACCGGAAAGGCCTCGGCATCTTCCACGAAGATCACGCAATGGGGGTTACCCATGGAAGCACAGGTGATCCGGAAGGTGCGATCCAGGATGGTAAGCGGCTCGGCAATCACCTTGGCCCCGGCATCGCCGGTCATGGGAATCTCGCCCCTGGTGAGACGTGGGGGACCCATGTTGACGCGCACTTTTTCTATTTTACCATCAATTCCGGAAAAAAGTTGCAGGGTCAGGATGCCGGCACCCGTTTCAGCGGTGATTTCCTTCTTGGCAACGATGCCGTGATCATAGGCGTATTTGGCAACACAACGGATACCGTTGCCGCACATCTCGGATTCGGAACCATCCGAGTTGAACATGCGCATACGCACGTCAGCCTTGTCCGATGGCATGATCAATATCAGTCCATCCGAACCAATGCCGAAGTTGCGATTTGCCACCTGTATGGCCAGCTGCTGCGGGTTTTCAATTGTTTCGTCGAAACAATTCACATAAACGTAGTCGTTGCCGGCACCCTGCATTTTGGTAAACTTCATCGTGCTTCATCCCCTTTTGCCATGAGAATTATAGATCGTGTAACATA
>MHXL01000168.1 GCA_001824455.1 Desulfuromonadaceae bacterium GWB2_53_15 | reverse complement strand
AGTTTTCCTGCTGGACTACCCGTCTGAAATGGCGGCACTTGCTCGTCTAAAGCCGAATGATTTGAAGGTTGCTGAGAGATTTGAGCTTTATATTGGTGGGGTAGAGCTTGCCAATGGTTTCAGTGAACTCAACGATCCTGTTGAACAGCGTGAGCGGTTTGTGGACGCAAATCTCAAGCGAGCCAAAGCTGGACATGCAACCCTACCCCTTCCAGAGGCATTTCTTGATGAATTGGCTGCAATGCAACCATCTGCCGGCATTGCCCTTGGTATTGATCGACTTGTCATGTTGCTAAGTGGTGTTGAAAAGATCGATGATGTGATTGCCTTCACGACGGAGGAGTTGTGATGTCTCGGTAGGCTATTTTTTCTCCTTGATAATTCATCAGGTATATGGTGTCCCCTGACCGCTCAACGGTATCAGGCAAGATTGGCACCTTCCCTTTTCCGTCCGGCAGGTCGATAACGTAGTGCGGTACAGCCATGCCGGAAACGTGACCGCGAAGCGCCCTGATGATTTCCAAGCCTTTAGATATCGGGGTGCGGAAATGGGCTGTACCCCTGACAAGATCCATTTGATGGATGTAATAAGGCCTGACCCTGATTTCCAGTAATCCTGTCATTAAGTATTTCATTGTCTCGACATTATCATTCACCCCCCGCAGGAGAACGGTTTGATTCCCTAACGGTATTCCTGCATCGGCTAACTGGTCACATGCCTTCGCAGATTTTGGTGTAATTTCGTCGGGATGATTGAAATGCGTGTTAACGTAGATTGGGTGGAATTGTTTCAGCAAGTTACAGAGTTCTGCCGTCACACGTTCTGGCAGGGTTACAGGTATGCGTGTGCCGATGCGGATAATTTTAACATGGCTGATCGCGCGCAGGTGACTGAGTATATGGCGCAGCGAGGCATCATCAAGCATGAGTGGGTCGCCACCGGAGAGTATCACGTCGCGTATGGCAGGAGTTGCAGCGATGTACCTCAGGGCCTTATCAAGTGCGTCGCGACTGGGCGGCGTATTTCCAGCACCGACATGACGTTTGCGCATGCAGAACCTGCAATACACTGGGCAACGATTCGATACAAGCAGCACCACCCGGTCTGGGTAACGATGTATTAATCCAGGTACTGGGCTAAGAGAAGTCTCCGACAGTGGGTCAGGTAGCTGTCCGTCTTCCTCGAGTTCATGCAAATCCGGCATGCATTGTCTCCAGATCGCATCTCCTGGTTGCTGAATCAATTCAGCATACTGGTGGGAAGTTCGAAATGGGTACGTTGCCGCAACTGATTTCAATTCACTGGGAAAATTGAATTTTTGTATTATATCTTGAAGTGTTGTTGACTTACAGGTAATGTATCGCATAACCTATTGAAATAACCATTCGGATGTAGATTATTATATTCACGGATGAAAAAGAATTTATCTTGAAAATATACGGATAATATGAAATATACAACAACATTAAACTTAACAGCCTGTAACCATAACGGTATCCATGTACACTAAATATTTCGGTTTCAACGAAAAACCTTTTACACTTACACCCAATCCACGCTTCATCTTCCTCAGCAAGAATCACAAAGAGGCCTTTGCCCATCTCCTGTATGGCATCAACAATCACTACGGCTTTATCGAGCTGATCGGTGAGGTTGGTACCGGTAAGACGACCGTGCTACGTACTTTGCTGGGACAGCTAAAAGATGATAACTATCGCACCGCACTAATCTTTAACCCCTGCCTGACCGGTGTTGAGCTGTTGCGGAGCATTAATCATGAATTTGGAATTGAAGCAGAAAGCGAGTATGCAAACGAATTACTGGTCGAACTGAATCGCTTCCTCTTGGCTGAAAATGCAGAAGGACGAACCGTGGTGCTGGTCATTGATGAAGCGCAGAATCTGCAACCGGAAGTATTGGAACAGATTCGTCTTATCTCAAATCTGGAAACCGAAAACGACAAGCTTATCCAGATAATCCTGGCGGGTCAGCCCGAGCTCAAGACGCTTCTGGAACGCCCGTCATTGCGCCAACTCAACCAGCGAATCGCCGTCCGTTATATACTCAAGTCCATGAATACGAACGAAACCCGCACCTATATAAGACACCGCATGGATGTTGCCGGTGAGACTGGTGGTGTATCTTTCAGCTATTACGCTATCAATTGGATATATCTCTACACTCGCGGTGTACCCCGCATGATCAATATTCTTTGCGACCGCGCACTTCTGATCGCCTACGGTGACGAACGCCGGCGTATCAGCTCAAACATCATCACACGCGCCATCAGGGAGATTATCAATATACCGCAGGGTAAGCGTTGGTCACTATTTTTTGCTGCTATAGCTGCCATTATTATTCTGATAACCTTTGCCATGGCTTCTTCTCACTGGTTGCCGGCCCGCACCAATGCGCACCCCCCCCTTACCTCCCAGGCAAAGAGTCTCTTGTCAAAAACAGATGTTGCTATTTTGCCACTATCCGGTCCAATTTCTGCTCAACCGGCACGTATCAAGTCAAAGCTTGAACATGAAATACTCTCTTACGATCAGAACGATACGCATGTTCATGCCTTCAACGCTCTTGTAAGCCGATGGGGAGCTAATCCTATCAAGATTTTCGGCGGACAGCTGACAGTGCCGGGGATGTTTGAGCGCCTTGCGGCAAAGCGGAATCTGCGGCTCACCGCCTATAGAGGTTCAATGGATGAAGCCCTTGGATTTAACCTTCCAATCCTTGTTATGACGAGAGTTCCAGGCAAGATTGGGGACTATTGTATAGCGATCACAAATGCAGGAAAGGATGGCTTACTATCCATATCTCCTGCACTGTTTGGTGGCAACACCATGCATAAAGATGAACTTATCTCTGTTGCTAATGGTAATTACTACCTTGTTTGGCGTAATTTTGGCAAAATGCCAGATACGATTGCCCCCGGAGAAAAAAGATTCGAAATCAGGACACTCCAGCGGCTCCTCAAGCAGGCCAATTTCTATCAGGATACAATCGACGGTTCTTACAGCAGTGCAACAGTCAAGGCCGTTCAAGAGTTTCAGCGTTCAAGGGGAATTCCTGTCAATGATTCAGTGGGCGAGTTGACCCTGGCGGCTCTCACAATGTTTGAAATAAACCAAGCAGTTCCATCACTTAAAGAAAGATAAAAATCGGACACAAGCCATGAGTTCCATCCTCAAAGCACTAAAAAAATTAGAAGAAGAAAAGTCGATTCGCAAACCTGATTCCCTCAAGATCGATGCAGAGATTCTGCGAGGTGACACCTCACGACACTTTTCATCTATGAGTATCTCACTGCTGGCAATACTGTTATTCATTTGCGGTAGTGGTGCCACCTATGTCTTTATGAAGCCTGACACAGGAAGTAAAAAGTACCCTGTTGTATCCGCTATGGCACCTTTAGGTCCACCCTCCTCTGCCACTGCAGTGGCACCTGTTGCCGTTAAGCCACAAAATCTGAACCTTCAAGCTGATTTATCTAAGCGTGACAAGGGAATATCGGCTGGCAGTGATATTCCTCCATCCTCCGTAATAGCACCAGAGTTTCCGGCACGGATTCAAGCCGTTCCGCCGATCAAGCACTCTGAGGTAAAGCGACCTGTTGCACCTACTCAGCCTGCAGCTATCCGACCGGTCGCAGTTATTGTACCTGCACTCAAGGTTAATGGAATTGCCTTTCAGGATGAGAGTTCGGACAGGGTGGCGATTGTTAACGGGATCTCTGTTTCCAGTGGTTCTATGATTGAGGGGGCCAAGGTTGAAGATATCCAGAAGGATCGGGTGATGTTCAGCTATGGTGGAGAAAAGTTTGATGTTGCCTTGGGAAAATCAAACCATTAGTGCTACTCAGCTCACCGCGCAATTACCCTGATAAACCTGACAAGATAATCCATGCCTGACCAGACGGTAAGTATCGTCGCAATCCAAAGATAAAACATACCAACATTGTGCATGTTGACATGAAACCATACATGCTCTATTCCGAACAGCCAATTGTAATCGTAGTGTAGCAGAAGCCCTAAAATGGCAACTATCTGGAAAATGGTCTTAAACTTTCCAAGGTCGCTGGCCTGAATAACAATCCCCTCACTTGATGCAATACCCCGCAATCCCGTGATGATAATTTCACGACCCAGGATAACCAAAACCATCCAGGCTGGTACCCAACCAAAAGGAAGAATCATGATCAGGGCCGCCATAACGATTAACTTGTCCGCAATCGGATCCAAAAACTTACCAAAAACAGTGACAATTCCCATGCGTCGCGCCAGATAACCATCAAGCCAGTCGGTGATAGAGGCCAGCGCAAAGACTGCAGCCGCCCAAAATCCGTTAGCTTTCGATGGAGACATTAGAAGTAGAGCCATAAGAGGAATAGCAGCGATTCTCATCATGGTAAGGATGTTGGGAATATTTAAAATGGCGGGGTGTTCGCGAGTTGTCATCGATTAGTTCGCCTGGTAAGATTGCATATAGGATAGTACTCGATTCACATATGTACGCGTTTCTGTATAGGGGGGGATACCACCAAACTTGGCAACTTTATTCAAGCCGGCATTGTAGGCAGCAACGGCCAGGGAGACATCACCTCGAAAGGTGTCCAGTAGGAAGCGTAGATACTTTACGCCACCTTCTACATTGTCTTTAGGGTCAAAACTGTTGTTTACCTTGAGTGAACGAGCCGTACCGGGCATGAGTTGCATCAGGCCGCTGGCACCCTTGCGGGAGACAGCGTTTGGATTGTATCCTGACTCGGCATGTATGACTGCCTTGATAAGTGATGCACTTACGCCGTATTTTTCAGCGTTGGCCCTGATGATGTTCTCATATTCGGCTGGATTGGCGCTACTGGGTAACTGAAGTTTGGTACGCAACAACTTGTCTTTTTTGAAGTCCCGCATAAAGATTTTGAAGCGCCGATCCGTGGGGGCATCTGTAAAATGTATGATGCCTTCTTCATCCTCATAACGATAAATATCAGCGCGAATTGGCTGAATCGGAATCAGGACGATCAGCAATGCTTGTGTCATCAACAATACTGCTATGTAATGTCCATGGAGTCCTATCCGCATAATGTAACCAATAATCTCAAAACATGGTGTATTGTCAAGCTTAATCAACTTTAGCCCTGATTTGGCACCGTATTTAACCAGATTGAAATTGACATTTTGTTGTCCGTGTTTTACAAAGATTCTTTGTTTAAGGAGGAATTAGATTGAGCGATCAGAGAATAACTTACAAAGATGCAGGGGTAGACATTGAGGCTGGCAACAGCTTTGTCAACATGATCAAGCCCTTGGTCAAGTCGACCTTTCGGCCTGAGGTCATGGCTGAAATTGGCGGATTCGGTGGCCTGTTCTCACTGAACAGCTCCAAATACAAAAACCCGGTATTGGTTTCAGGTACCGACGGTGTCGGCACAAAGCTCAAGATAGCTTTTTTGGCTGACCGTCACGACACAGTGGGGATCGATCTTGTTGCCATGTGTGTCAACGATATCGTTGTGCAGGGTGCCGAACCTCTTTTCTTTCTGGACTACCTTGCAACCGGAAAGCTCCTGCCTGAAAAGGCCGCCTCCATTGTCAAGGGAATTGCCGAAGGATGCAGGCAGGCTGGTTGCGCCCTGATCGGAGGCGAGACTGCTGAGATGCCAGGTTTTTATGCTGATGGGGAATATGATGTTGCCGGCTTTGCCGTTGGTGTCGTCGAACGGGATAACATCATAGACGGCTCCAGTATTGCCGTGGGCAACCGCCTGATTGGCATTGCTTCCAGCGGTCTTCATAGCAACGGCTACTCACTGGCGCGCAAACTGGTTTTCGAACGCATGGGGCTTACCATCGATTCTGAGTTTCCTGGCACAGGACGGACTGTTGCAGATGAGTTGCTCGCGCCAACCCGTATCTATATCCGCTCGGTAATGAACCTGCTCAAAGATTTTAATATCAAAGGCATAGCCCATATCACGGGTGGCGGTATTCTGGAAAATATTCCCCGCGTTCTTCCCCATGGATGCCGTGCATCCGTCCATCTCTCCAGCTGGGAGCGGCCAATACTTTTCAATGTTCTGCAAGAAGCCGGTAATGTCGAGCGAGACGAGATGTATCGAACCTTTAACATGGGAATCGGCATGGTACTGGTCGTGGATGAGCACGAAGCC
>MHXL01000167.1 GCA_001824455.1 Desulfuromonadaceae bacterium GWB2_53_15 | reverse complement strand
TGGATGATGGGGCCGATGTGGTTACCTTTAGCGGTGATAAACTGCTGGGAGGGCCGCAAGCCGGCATCATTGTCGGCCGGCGAAATCTTCTGGAACCGATGAAATGCCACCCGTTGCTGCGGGCCGTGCGGATCGACAAACTCACCCTGGCCGCCCTGGAGGCTACGCTCAGGCTTTATCGCGACGAGCGGCGGGCATTGGTTGCCATCCCTACCTTGCATATGCTCACGACAGCAGCGGATGAACTGGCAAAGCGGGCCGACCGGATCATCCGGCGTTTCAGGCGGGTGTTGCCCGGAACGGTGTCGCTTGAAAAACAGGAGGGAGAATCCAGTGCTGGCGGCGGTTCATTTCCTTTGTTACAATTAAAGACATCACTGATTGAGGTGCAAATTGTCGGAGCATCTCCCCAGCAGATCGAGGCTGTCCTGCGCAGGGCTGTTGTGCCGGTTATCGGCCGCATCCACCGTGACCGTTTCCTGCTGGATGTTCGTACCATTCTTGATCGCGATCTGCCGGCATTATCCGAAGCACTCGTCTGGGCAGCAACGCAACTGACACAGGGGAACTCGTGACCGGCTTAAAGACAAAGACATTTGCCCTGATCCCGGCCGCCGGCATGGGCAGGCGCATGGGCGCGTCGATCAACAAACAGTACCTGCAGCTGGGTGAATTACCTATTGTTGCCCGCACTATCTCCATCTTTGAACAAGCCCCTTTTATCGATGGCATCTTTCTGGTTATCCCCGAAGAAGAGATCCCCTATTGTCGCCAGCACGTGGTTGAGGCCTGTGGATTTCGCAAGGTGCTGGAGATCATCCCAGGTGGCAAGGAACGCCAGAATTCGGTCATGAATGGTCTTAACGCCCTGCAACGACTGGCACAAAAGGATGACGTCGTGCTGATCCATGATGGTGTCAGGCCGTTTATCACACAAGTGTTGTTGCAGGAATCCATCGCTGTTGCCATGAACAACGACGGTGCCTTGGTAGCTGTCCCAGTCAAGGACACGATCAAGACCGTCAGGGAGGGCATTGTCGTGGATACGCCGGTGCGGGATACGCTCTGGCAGGCCCAGACCCCCCAGTCCTTTCGCTTTGATATCATCCATACCGCCCACCTGAGTGCCGCGCGAGATGGTTTCGCGGGAACCGACGACGCCTCGCTCGTAGAGCGCCAAGGCGGAGTTGTCCGGATCGTGCGCGGCGACTACCGAAACATCAAGATTACCACCCCCGAAGACCTTGTCCTGGCAGAAGCTTTTCTGGCCGGTACATAAGGAGTGTCCATGACTGCGAAAGTCTCCAACAAAATTCTTATAGTTGATGATGAACCGGATATAGCCCTGATTCTCAAGTTGCATATGGAGGATGCCGGCTATGATACCGCATGGGCACAGGACGGAAAAATGGCCCTTGAGATGCTGGCTGAGGGTGGCTACTCACTGGTGCTGCTGGATATCAGGATGCCGCGTCTGGGAGGGGTTGAGGTTTTGCGTTGCATCCGGGAGTCGGGCAGTGACGTGGCTGTGATCATGATGACAGCCCATGGCAATGAAGATCTGGCAGTTGAGTGCATGAAAGCCGGGGCAATCGATTATTTTCCCAAGCCCTTTGCCCTGGACGATGTGCTGCCGCGAGTTCAGCGAGCTATTGCCTATCGCAGCGCGCTGATTGAGAGGCAGCGCCTTGAACGCGAAAAAGCCGACTTTGTCTCCATGCTCTCCCATGATCTTAAAAACCCGATCACGGCCGTGATCGGGTCCATTGACATCATGAGGGAAGGTCGGCTTGGCCCGGTGAATATTGAACAGGTGGAGTACCTCCAAGCGGCCATTGACAGCTGCAACGAAGTGGTTGACATGATAGACAACCTCCTGGATATCAACCGATTTGAGGCTGGCAAAATGCAGATGAATCTTCGTTGCTACAATCCGGTGGAAATTGTCACAGCCGTGGCTAACCGGTTTTCCAAGGCTGCGGAATATGAGCGTATTTCGTTAAACGTGGATCTTTCCGCAGCTGTACCCTTTGTCAATGTTGACCGGAACGCATTTACCCGCATTATTGCCAACCTGCTGGGCAATGCCGTCAAGTTTACCCCGGAGGGCGGTGGGATTACCATCACCTGCCAAAGCATTGCCAGTGGTGACATTTCCGCAGCGAAGATCCCGGCGTATGTCAACATTCCCGAGGGATTTTCCAGAAATCGGCAGTTTCTGCTTCTCAGCATCAGTGATACCGGTGACGGTATCCCTGCTGAGGATCTCGGCCGAATCTTCGAACGGTTTTTCCAGTCGCCGCGTTCCGGTCGTGAGCGGGGCGGGGCAGGGCTAGGCTTGGCCTACTGCAGGATGGCGATGGAGAAAATGGACGGCTTGATCTGGGCAGAGAGTGAACTGGGCAATGGGAGCACGTTCAAGCTCATGCTGCCTGGCCAGGATGAGGATGTTACCTTATAAATGGAGCATGAGGAAAATGATCCCGATGATTCTGAAGATGGCTGTGGTGCTTGTAATGCTGGCCGGCCTGTTCTGCAGCGACCCTGCGAGAGCTTCCGAGATGGATTTCAGCAAGGCGGTGGTGATCGGTTCCGGCCCCAAGACGGTGGTGGAGTTCACCGATCCTGATTGCCCCTACTGCCGAACAGCCTCCAAATATTTCGACGGGCGACCGGATGTGACCCGCAAGGTGTTCTTTTATCCGCTTCCCCGTCATCCAAAGGCCAAGGAAAAAGTACAGTATGCCCTTTCCCAGCAGGACAAGGCCAAGGCATACCATGAGATCATGTCGGGTAAATTGGACAGGGCGCAGCGTATTGAAGGCATCACCGCCAACGGGGTGAAGTTGCAGGAAGAGCATCTTGAGATAACCAGGAAGGCCAAGATTAGTGCCACGCCAACCTTCATCATCAATGGCAGGATTATTGAGGGACTCGATAAAAAGAGGATCGAGGAGGCGTTGGGGAGGTAGGGTCGAGAATCAACACATTAATAACCTTCATCGGGAGCGGGCATAAGGCCGCTCCCTTTTTTCGTCCGGGCTGGGATCTTCCCCCGGCCTCGAATGTTCCGGATCAGACCTCTATCCTGAACTCAGCGCCGATGTCGGTGTTGCGGACGGTAAGTCTTCCGTTCATATTATTCTCGATGATGGTTTTCGATATGAACAGACCGACACCCGTCCCCTTGTCAGGCCCCTTTGTGGTGAAGTACGGATCGAAGATTTTGTCTATGATATCCTCTGGAATGCCCCCAGCGTTGTCGGTAATGGTCACAACGGCCTTGCCGGATTCCGTGTAGAGACTAATTGTAACCCTCGGACGGTCGGTTTTCTGGCTGGAAAATGCATCCCTGGCATTAATCATAATGTTAAGGAGAACTTGAGAGTATTCATTGGGGTGACCATAGATGACAGGATTGCCTGATGGATTAACTTCGATCGTGATCCGCCGGTCGTTGAAAACCGCTTCGATAAGGGAGAGCGTTTTCGAAATTTCCTTAAGAACGTTGAACTCGGCCTTTTCCTTGTCCGGTCTGAAGAAATTTCGGAAATCGTTGATGGTCTGGGACATATGCTGGATTATATTCATGGCTTTACTGACATTGTTATCAAGATGCTCTTTGCAGAACTCACCGTCTTCATATAATAACTGCACTTGCTGGATTATGAGTCCCAGTATGTTCAACGGCTGTCGCCACTGGTGGGCGATATTGCCGATCATCTCCCCCATGGCCGCATGACGGCTCTGCTGTATGAATTGTTGCTCCTTTCCGCGAAGGGCTTCAACGGCGCGCAGGCGCTCAATGGTTTCCTCGTGCAAGGCCCGCTCCGCCTCCCGGTGTCGAGCTGCGTTGTCGAGGTTGTCAAGGGCGAAGGAAATATCCATAGCCATCTGTTTCAACAGTCCGATCATCTGGGCGCAGAAAAAGTTCGGTTCGTCGGAGTAGATGGTCAAGGCGCCGATCACCTTTTTATTCAATGTCAGCGCAATGGACGCGGAAGAATTGATGCCGTGCTCTCGCCCCTTTTCATGCCAGAGCAGGGTGCGCGGGTCGTTGTTAAAATCGTTGCAGATGTGGTAGCTGCCGTCGCGGATGGCCGAACCGGTAGGTCCAAGCCCTTCAGGTTCTTCCCTCACGGATATCCGGATGTTGTCAAGAAAACCGTTATTGGCGCCGTGCCAGGCGACAGGTTTAACCATGCCGGATTCATCGTCTATGAGCCCGGTCCAGACCAGCATGAAACCGCCCTGCTCGACCGCTCCCCGGCAGATATCGCTGAACAGCGCTTCGCGATCGTTTGCGCGCACGATGGTATGATTGGTCACGCTCAGCACCGCATAGAGGCGGCTCTGGCGCAGGATCTCCTTCTCGGCAGCTTCCCGCTTCACGCTGATAGCCGGTTGCCAGGTTATTTTCTTGCTTGTTGTCCCGGAACCCAGCCTATGTGCGATCATTTTCATGGCATCACCTTGCTCTTGGAATGGTGGAAACAGAAATATGACCTTATTCAAGATGTGTTTCAGATGCTAGAGTACAGAGAGCTGTGTATTGCATGTATTGTATACCTTATAATGTGACGAATATTGAGTCAGTAGAATCTGTTAATGATGTAAGGGGTTACGTGTTATTCGTGTAGGGGATGGACTACATGAGGCGACAGGCGATTGCGGGGAAGTTGTCAGTCGATGTTTACCATGTTGTGCTTGATGGCATAGTTGATCAATTCGGCATTTGTTTTCAAATTCATCTTATTGAGAATACGGGATCTATAGGTACTGATTGTTTTATCGCTGAGCACAAGTTCAAGCGCTATCTCTTTCAGGGATTTTCCGGAAGCTATCAAACAGGCAACATGGTATTCCCGGTTTGAGAGGATCATGTGAGGCGACTCGCTGGTTGCCTTTTTGTTTTTCAGTTCCGACAGGAGCATTTCGGAACAATACGAACTTATGTATTTCCTGCCGTGCAATATTTTATTGACCGCGACCTGAAGTTCCTCCGGCGCGCTTTCTTTTGTTATATAACCGGATGCACCCGCCTTGAATGAGCGCATGGCAAACTGCTCCTCGGGATACATGCTCAGTACCAGTACTGGAAGATCCGGCTTTTCGGCTTTGATTGCCTTCAGGGTATCCAGTCCGTTCCTGCCCGGCATCGATATATCAAGCAGGACAAGGTCGTAGTTATTGTTCGATGTTTTCTGAAGCGCCTCCCGGCCGCTTGCAGCTTCATCGAAGCCGACATCCCTGGAGACAGTTTCCAGTATTATCTCTTTTAGCCCTCTGCGCACTACGGCATGGTCGTCAACTATCAGGATATTGAACATTGTTTTTTCACCCCTCACAAGTCGGAATTGATACCGATATCGTCGTACCCCTGCCAGGACTTCCCTTAATGATAATATTGCCGTCACACAAGCGAGCCCGCTCCTCCATTCCCAAGATTCCGAAAGAAGTGGCTGAAGATATCTCGTGATCGCTAATTCCAACGCCATTATCCGTTATCCGCAGGACAAGCTTCTGACCTGCCTTTGCCAATGATACCGCGACGCAGGTAGCGCCGGCATGCCGCATGACATTGGAC
>MHXL01000166.1:7592-7746 GCA_001824455.1 Desulfuromonadaceae bacterium GWB2_53_15 | reverse complement strand
CATCCGGTGTATGACATTCAAAACGGCGGATCTCCTTAATGATGTTGGACCGTAGTGCTTCCATCAAGGCCATGCGGCACGCTCCGGCGCACCCCAGGCTGATTGCCTCCGCGTTACTGCCGATCAGATCTTTACTGTATCCGCACAGGTTTCT
>MHXL01000166.1:3424-7554 GCA_001824455.1 Desulfuromonadaceae bacterium GWB2_53_15 | reverse complement strand
TCACCATGATGATTGAATCGGAAACACTGCGGAAAATTGCGTCCAGGTTGGCTCTGTTGCGCTCCCGCTCTTCGTTCATAATTTTTGCATTCAGGGCATGACGGGTAATCAGCATGAGCGTCTCGTAACGCACCGGCTTGGTGATATAGTCAAAGGCCCCCAGACGGACCGCCTCAGCAGCTGATTCGACATCGGGATAGCCGGTAAACATGACCACCTGTGTGGCCGGACACATTTTTTTTATAACCCTCAACAGATTGACGCCGTTTTCGCCGACCAACATGATATCGACAAAAGCCAGATCAAATGATCCAACACCAAGCAGGTTGACAGCTTCGGCGTAACCCGCAGCAACTTCAACCTGGAAGCCCTCCTTCTGCAGGATGCATCCCAGGGTGAAGCGGATTCCTTCTTCGTCATCGACAAGCAGTATGCGGTAGTCCGACGGCTGCATAGATAAATGACTACCCCGCTGCACACAGTAATTTCATCAAAACCTCCTGTACTTGACCTGGCCGGTACGGTTTTTGGATAACTTCGGCATATTCGTCATCCATGAATTCTGTAATGTCTCCGACGCTGTAACCGCTGCTGATGACTATCGGCAGAGTCGGAGCAACTTTTCGCAGTTCCCGGTATGCTTCTATCCCCCCCATTTCCGGCATGACCAGATCCATCAGGACCAGATCAATCCCGCCTCCACACTCACGGTAAGCAGCAAGGGCTTCGCGGCCGTTAGATGCGGTCATGGCAGAAAAGCCCATCGACTTCAGCAGTGAAGAACAAATGCTAAGCAGCGCCTGCTCGTCATCCACCAGCAAGATGTTGCCATGGCCCTTTATAGAAGGAGCTACCTCGGCTGCCGGCCTTGTTTCCGCGACACCAGGCATGGCAGGCAAAGGGAAATAACACTTAAAGCTAGTGCCAACCCCCGGCCTGCTTGATAATTGCAACGCTCCTTCGTGCGCCTTGATAATGCCGAGGGTGGCAGACATCCCCAAACCACGGCCCGTGAATTTAGTCGTAAAAAACGGCTCGAATATCCGTTTTTGCGTTTCCTCGTCCATACCGCAACCGTTGTCGGACACCACCAGACAGGCATAACTGCCGGCTAGAATAGTATTACCAAGCACATCCGTATCCGCCTGTCCGACCTGAACAGTCACCTTAGTGAGTATAACCCTGATTGTTCCGTTATTATCACCGATCGCCTCGGCAGCGTTGATAATCAGGTTCATGACAATCTGCTGGATCTGGCTGCTGTCACCCGTGATTTCCGGCAAATTCCGCATAAGATCAAGTTCAATGGTTACATTCTTTTTAATGGCCGATTTAAGCATCTTCACCATCTCATCCAACAGCAGACTCATATCAATCTGGGTCTGAACCAATGAACTTTTACCGGCGTAGGCCAGCATCTGCCGGCATAGCTCGGCAGCCCGATTGGCGGCGTCCTCGATCTGCTGAATATGGGTGTTTTGCAACAATCCCGGATCGGATTCTTCCAGGATCATGAAACAGTTTCCGAGGATTATCGTCAGGATGTTGTTGAAATCATGGGCAATGCCACCAGCCAGAACCCCTAGGCTCTCAATTTTCTGGGTCTGCTGGAACTTCTGCTCCAGCTCGCGGCGTTCTTCCTCGGCCATTTTGCGAGCGGTGATATCATAGATCATCGCCTGTTTAGCTATGGTCCCATCCGCATTGTAGATTGGTGTATTGACCACGTTGTACCAGCGGCCGTCTTTGGGACTCAGCATCTCCCAACTCACGACCTCGCCCTTGAACACAAGATCGTTGGCACACCAGGGGCAGACTTCATCCAGATCATGCAAGGCCTTGAAGCAAGGTTCGCCAATGGCGTTGCGGCCGGTACGTTCGATCAGCTTATTATTCATGAAGGAAATACTATAATCTTGGGAGCTGATATAAAGATGGCCATCGAATGCATCGATAATGCCTCGATAACGCCACTCGCTCTCCCTTAGGGCCTCCTCCATCTTTTTCCTGCCTGTAATATCCCGAGCAACATGAACGCAAGCAACTATTTGCCCTTCCAAGTCATACAGAGGCGAAAGTGACACATCAAACACACAGTTTAATCGTTTATTCTCTACCTCTCCACTTTGTTCCCGTCCATCCTGCATCATCTTGACATGTGGACAAAAAACAGGTGGTTTCTCCAAACCATGCATAACCTCAAAGCATTTGCGGCCAATCAAATCATTCGGTTTGAGGCCACAACGATCTGCCATGGCACGGTTGACGCGGATCAGGGTATGGTTGGAATCAATGATGGAGATCAAGTCTGGAACCGTGTCGAAGGTCAGTTCCCACTCCTGATTGGCGCGGCGAATCGCTTCGTCGGCCTTTCTGTGCTTCAGAACCAGCTTCCACGCACGCAAGGTCAAAGCGGCAATACGAGGAATCGTGGCAAACATTTCCGGCGATTTTACGACATAATCCTGTGCTCCAATCTTCATGACCTCGACAGCTACCTGTTCATTGCCATGAGACGTCATCAAGATAACCGGACAGGCTTCGCCCGCTAAAACCACCAACTCTTTACCATCTCCATCAGGCAACCGATAGTCGGTCAGGATAAGACCGGGGGGATGCCGTTCCATAGCCTCCCGCGCAGCATGCAGGCTGTCGGCAATCTCAAGGCGGTACTCTTCCTGTGCTGATTCAAAAGAGCGTTGAATCAGCTCGGCATGGCTGGCTTCATCTTCAACAACCAGTATCAATATGGCATCGGGGTTTTGCGTCAGCAATGGATATTCCTTTTATATGCAATCTGGTCCGGTGATATAACCACAGAAGTAACTGCAAGGTTTTATTTGGTTTTTAGTATTTATCCTTATCGGCAAAGATACACCTAGTAGGCTAAACTGGTAAATTGCCAGGTTTGCCACTATGCGTTATTCAAAGGAGCCGTTTGTTCCGGGCCAGTCAACAGCCCCCCCAGACAGACCAAGAGCGTATTGAAATCATTCAAATCAATTGGTTTGGTCAGATAACTGTCGGCATGGTACTCACATGCCATTGCCAAAATGCGCTCAGCATCGGAGGTTGTCAGGATAACAACCAGGATGGCACGCAGGATGGCGCTGCACTTGACCTCCTTAAGCACCTGCAGGCCATCCACCTTGGGCAAACGCAGGTCAAGCAGCATCAGGTGCGGCAACGGATAACGCTTTCTATCGGCATACTCACCCTTCCCGTACAGGTAATCCAGCGCCTCTTGACCGTTTTCAACATGTATTATTCTGATTGCGGCATTAAAACCCTCCATATTGCGCATAACCAATTCGGCATGGTCGGGGTTGTCCTCTACCAGCAAAATTATCGAAGGTTCACCAGTCATTATTTTGCATTCCTTCTAACGTTGGGATATTTGTGACGGGTGAATAATTTCTGAAAACCTTTTGCCCTCCGTTAGCGTGAAACAAAACGTGCTTCCCTTGCCACAGCCTTCTGATTCCACCCAGACTTCTCCTCCATGCACCTCTACAATCCGCTTTACCAACGCCAGCCCGATGCCGGTACCGTCACTTTTTGAGTCCAGTTTATTGAACAGGCCGAAAATGTTCTGATGGTATTTTTCATCAATACCGCGGCCATTGTCCTGAACAAAGAAAACCTTACTATTACATTCTTCCCGCATACCAAACAGGATCCTGGGCTGATCCTGATCACCCATGTATTTTACGGCATTCTCCAGAAGGTTCTGTACCACCTCGGCCAAACGTTGGCGGTCACACATAACCGTGGGCAATCCAGGCTGAACTGAAACCGCTGCACGGCTTGCCTTCAAAGGCCCGGCCAGTTGTGTCAGCACTTCTTCCACAAGCCCTGTCATGGCTACTGGTTCGGCTGCATTGACAATACGCCCGATGCGGGAAAGTTCCAGCAGATCATCCAATCGCTCCGCCATTTTATCGGCAGCAGCTCCAATCCTTTCCAGATCCGTTTCAACCCGATCCTGCCTGCCAGTGGCTAGATCGCGCTTGATCGAACTGGAAAAACTCTTGATGGTAATCAGCGGACTCTTCAGGTCATGCGAGACGGTGTAGGTAAAGCGCTCCAGTTCGGCGTTTTTCTGCCGGATTTCATTATCCGCAAGCTTC
>MHXL01000166.1:1677-3378 GCA_001824455.1 Desulfuromonadaceae bacterium GWB2_53_15 | reverse complement strand
CCGTATCAACAAGCTGAAGATAGATTTCTACCGGATATGCCGAGCCATTCTTGCGACGATGCTTGGTTTCATATACCAAGCGTTCCTGCATACCATCAAGAAGCGGTTGCATAGACGTTCTAAGACTCTCTTCCGTATATTCCGGCAGGATGTCGCATGCCGTAAGGTTTTTCATCTCCTCTATACTGTAACCGATATTCAGCAGAGCGCCGTTGTTGATGAATGTGAAACGCAGGCTCTGCGGATCGAATACGTATATCTCGTTTAAGCTTCGCGCAATGACACCCTGCAACCAGGCCCGTTCACGTTCAACGCGATACTGGGAACGATAAAACTGTACCCGCTGCTGTCGCCACAGCAGCCCGAGACCGGCAGCAGCAGAGAACAGAAGGAGCGTGACCGCGACTACCATCCACCAGAGTCGCTCCTTTAGTGGCGCATAGACCTCCTCTGTATCCATGCGGGCCACCAGAAACCATGGTGTCCCCGGAACAGTGTGCAGGTATGCAACTACCGTCTCCCCACGGTAATCCTTGCCGTGGACAAAGCCTTCCTTTCCCAGAACCGCTTGAACCGCCGGCTTTTTGACGTCATTCAGTGAGACACGCATTTTCAGGGCGCTATTTTTCTTGAATTTATGATCATTCAGAAAGAGCGCTTCATCGCCTTCTCGACGAACCAACAACGTCTCGGCGGATCGATTTGGTATTGGCCAAAACCTGATAAGAGGGTAGAGATGTTTTTCAGGATCAATCCGCAGAGCAATAATACCAATGACCCTGCTTTTATCCTGATCGCTCCTGATAGGAATCAACATGTTCAGATAGATCCGTTTGTCATGATCATTTTGGTAAAAATCGACCATTGTGACCTGTTTCGAATGAACAACCTCCGCTATATGCTTCCTTATGGCATCCGAAACAGGTGGACGGTCGATTGGCAATGACATGAGCGTAGTGCCGTTGCCATCAAGCAGGCGTATCTGGTCATATTGAAATGAATTGCTATAGGCGGCAAACCATCCTTGCAGATGGCGACGGGCCTCCGGGTCAGCACCATCGACAAAGGCTCGCCGAACCAAAGATGACAGGGTTTCTATCCTGGAAATGATATCGCCATGTTCCAGATGATCCTTGCGCCAGCGCTCAAGTTCGTTCACTTTCAGTTCGACAATGGCTGAAAACTTGGACTCTATCTCTCTGCGGAATCGCTGTTCATAGTTATGATAGTAAAGGTAACCGGTGACAACGATCGCAATAGCCAGAAGGACAAATATCCAGGCGAATTGGCTTGACACGCGGCGATCCATAGATTGATTACTGCTCATCGGCGTGCTCCGGTTGTTGTTTCACAGCAGCCTTGCTTTGGAATTATCATGCAACAATGCTTCATTAAACCCGCATTCATGTGCGTAAATATAGTACAAAAAAATTTATCCGTAAAAGAATTAATTAATATGAACTGTAACGATATTGACCTGACAGCAAGAGTGGGGTAACTTGTTTAAAATTCTTAGCTGAGGAAGGAATCCACCATACATGCAGCGCCCCTCCTGGGATCAGTACTTCATGGACATTACCCGCTTGGTGGCAACTCGTTCATCCTGCCTGCGTCGGCAGGTTGGGGCTTTGCTTGTCAAGGAGCGCAATATCCTTGCCACCGGATACAACGGTGTTCCGTCCGGCATTTCCCACTGCGACG
>MHXL01000166.1:0-1636 GCA_001824455.1 Desulfuromonadaceae bacterium GWB2_53_15 | reverse complement strand
GAGCGGCATGAACTCTGCCGCGGCCTGCACGCCGAGCAGAACGCCATCATCCAGGCCGCGCGTCACGGCATAAACATCAATGGCGCCACCCTGTACTGCACCACCATGCCCTGTATCATCTGCACCAAAATGATTATCAATGCCGGTATCTGCAAAGTTGTCTATGGAGAAGGTTATGCCGACGAACTGGCCCGTGAAATGATTGCCGAAGCAGCCATCGAGGTGTTACACTTCACCAGCATTGAGAAAAGCGAGATGCCATGAAATGTCCCTTTTGCGGAAACCCTGACAGCAAGGTAGTCGATTCCCGTCCCGACAAAGGCGGCACTGCCATTCGCCGCCGACGCGAATGCGAGCAGTGTGCCAAGCGTTTTACCACCCACGAGCGTATCGAGGAAATGCTGCCGCAGGTCTGTAAAAAAGATGGTCGCCGCGAACCATTCGATCGCATGAAGATTATCGCCGGCATCAAAAAGGCCTGTGAGAAAAGGCCCATCTCGGTGGAAGCTATCGAACGCATGGTCGATCGGCTTGAAAACAGACTGCAGGAATCAACGGATAAAGAGGTTTCCACCACCACCATCGGTGAATGGATCATGAAAGAACTGCATGGCCTGGATGAAGTAGCCTATGTACGCTTCGCTTCAGTGTACCGCTCTTTTCGGGATATCGGTGAATTCATGCAGGAACTTCAGGATCTTCTGAAAAAATGACCAAGACCGACATTACATATATGAAACGTGCCCTGGCACTGGCTCGAAAAGGCATTGGCCGAACAGCGCCCAATCCGGCCGTGGGCTGTGTCATCGCCAAGGATGGCAAAATCATCGGCGAAGGATGGCATAAAAAAGCCGGCGGACACCATGCCGAGGTGCATGCGCTGGAAATGGCCGGCAATGCCGCCAAGGGCGCTGATGTGTATGTGACCCTGGAACCATGCTGCCATACCGGCAAGACCCCCCCCTGTAGCGATGCCCTGATCAAAGCCGGTGTAAGCCGTGTTGTTGTTGCTATGAGAGACCCCAATCCACAGGTGAATGGTGGCGGACTGCGCACCCTTGAACAGGCTGGCATCAAAACAGTTTGCGGTGTGATGGAGACAGAGGCGCGTGCGGTTAACCGGGGTTTCATCAAACAGGTAACAACCGGGATGCCCTTTGTGACCTACAAGTGCGCCATGACCCTGGACGGCAAGATTGCCACCGTCACCGGAGAGTCACGCTGGATCAGCTGCGAGGATTCCAGAAAATACGTTCATCGGATGCGGGCTCATAGTGATGCGGTCATGGTGGGGGTTGACACCCTCATCGCCGACAACCCACAACTGACTGTCCGCCACGTCAGGGGAAGAAATCCGCTACGGATCATCGTTGATACTCACCTGCGCACGCCACTCAGCGTAGGCATCCTAAGCGGCCAGATGGCAAAAAAAACCATCATTGCCACTACCGAAGCAAATCCTCGCATCCACCGCCGCTATCTGCAGAGTGGTGCCAGTGTGCTGGTCTGCCGCCAGATCAATGCCAAGGTTGACCTGCACGATCTGTGGGAACAGTTAGGAACGTTGGGCATTCAGTCGGTTCTCCTTGAAGGCGGCAGCCGCTTGGCAGGCGATGCGCTGAAGCAGGGACTGATT
>MHXL01000165.1:977-4944 GCA_001824455.1 Desulfuromonadaceae bacterium GWB2_53_15 | reverse complement strand
AAATTACCCGGCGACATCTACCTGAAGAGGGAAAATTTCAGTATTTACTTTCCCTTGGGCACATGCATACTGCTATCTGTCCTGTTGTCTTTGATACTATGGCTGTTCCGACGTTAATTACTGCGCCCGCTTGTACGCCCATACTTGTAAGTCCGCAAGGTAAACAGTAAAAACACACTTCGTAATAAAAACAGAAAAAGCCCGTGTTGCCACGGGCTTTTTCTGTTGCTTTGGATCGTGCTACTTAGGCATGGATGGCATTCACGGGACAGGTATCCACGCAAGCGCCGCAGTCGATGCAGGTATCAGCGTCGATTACGCGTTTGCCGCCCTGTTCGCTGATGGAGTTCACGGGACAGGAATCCTCACATGCTGCACAATTGGTGCAATCGTCAGTAATAGTATGAGCCACGGTTTCACCTCCTTCTAAGATTAGTCTCCAAATTGAAAACTTTTTTGTGTTTACCATATCTTCAGGCTAATGTCCAGTCAAGAATACAACACGAACCCGAGCACTTTTCAGAAAATATCTTGAATTCAGAATGACTCTATTGTATATATCAAAAACAGTTTTATTTTAGATGTTTTTTTTAGTTTGGGTGTTTGTTTTTTATTGATATTATAAATAAATCTCTGTTTATTTAAGGGAGCTAAACATGATTATAATGGCGCTTAACTGTGGCAGTTCTTCCGTCAAATACCAGCTTTTTGACTGGGACAAAAAGGAAGTCGTAGCCAAAGGTATGGTAGAACGCGTCATCATCGGCGACTCATTCATCATGCATGAAGTACCTGGACAAGAGACCTACCACCATGAACAGGACTGCCCTAACCACAAAGCTGCCATTGATCTTCTGATCAAGACTGTTACCGACCCGGTCCATGGGGTACTAAAAAATGTCAGCGAGATTTCAGCTGTCGGCCACCGCGTGGTACATGGCGGAGAGAAATTCACTTGTTCAGTAATGATCGATGAACAGGTTCTCAATGCTGTCAAAGAAGTACAACACCTGGCACCACTTCACAACCCCCCCAATATCGAGGGTATTGAAGCGGCCCAGGCTCTCATGCCAACCATCCCGCACGTGGCCATTTTCGACACCGCCTTTCACCAGACCATGCCGGAGCACGCTTACATCTATCCACTGCCCTACGAATGGTATGAGAAGTATCAGGTGCGGCGTTACGGCTTCCACGGCACCTCGCACCTGTATGTCTCCAAGCGTGCCGCCATCCTGCTAAACAAACAACCCAAGGACTGCAACATCATAACCATGCATATTGGCAACGGTGTTTCCCACTGCGCCATCAAAAATGGTATTTCAGTTGATACGACCATGGGGCTGACACCATTGGAAGGCGCTGTCATGGGTACCCGCTGCGGCGATATCGATCCTGCCATCCCGGCTTTTATGATGCAGCAGGAAAATTTTTCCGCCAAGGAGATCGACAGCATCCTTAACAAAAAGAGTGGTGTAATTGGAATTACTGGACGTTTCACCGACCGCCGCGATGTTATCGAACATGCCAACGCCGGCGACCGTCGCTGCCAACTGTCCCTTGAGATAGAAGCCTACCGTTTGAAAAAATATATCGGTGCCTACATGGCGGCAGTGGGCAAATTGGATGCCGTAGTCTTTACCGCCGGTGTGGGAGAGATGGGTGCGCCAATCCGCGAAAGGGCTATTGAGGGGCTAGAGCACATCGGCATCATCCTGGACAAGGAGCGAAACAAAAACGCCATGACCCGCAAGCGCGAGTCCCTGATCACCACTGACGATTCACCGGTCAAGGTCTATGTCATCCCCACCGATGAAGAACTGGTGTTCACCGAAGACGTGGTTGCCATCCTCAACGGCACCTATACCGACCACATGCACTGTGAATACTCCTTTGGCCGTCCCGACTTCATCAGAAAGTAACCTCTGACAACAGATTCACATACGAAAAAAGCCGGTACATAACCGGCTTTTTTCGTATCAAGACACTGAAACAGGCAGGAACACCCTACCCTTTCAATTCCTCCTTAAGTCCCTCTACAACAGCCTTAACCTCGGCTATCATCTCGGTTGCATGCGAAGATTTCTCCTGTTTGATATACTGTTCGAAGAATTTTACCGCATCTTGCGTCCGCTCCTGGTCCATGCAGATGCTGCCCAGTGTCAGATAGGCCATACTGAAAGTCGGATCAAGCCGAATAGCTTCATTACATTCCACTTCGGCCTCTTCCAGCTCTTCCAGATCATAATACAGTTCGCCCAGATTGAAATGGGTGGCCGGATCCAGCGGATCTATCTCAACCCCTTTCCGGTAGGCCGCCACAGCTCCCTCGGTATCACCGCCCCCATAAAGCGCGTCACCCATTGCATTCCAGGCAAAGACATTATCCGGTTCAAGCTCCAGCGCCTGGTGAAAAGCGCGCATTGCATCGTCGCTACGCTCCAGGCTGGTATAGACCAAGCCTATACTGACAAGCGCGTCGGCATCCTTGGGGTCAAGCTCCAATACCCGCTGATAACACGCGATGGCTTCTTTGTGCTTACCTCCCTCAAACAAAAGGTCTCCCAGGGTTGTCAAGGCATCTGCATCATCAGGAGAGAGCCTGAGTCCTTCGCGATAACGCTCAATGGCATCATCGATACGACCATCCTCCGCAAGAGCGTCCCCCAAATGGAACCAACCGTCCGGATTTTCGCGATGCTCACCACAGTATTGTTCAAGGATCGCAATCGCCCCTTCTGCGTCACCTGATTCAAGCAGGTCAATGCCTTTACTTAACGTTTCATCCAGCTGTTTTTCTGTCATAACGATCTCCCTGCTGTAATGTAATGCCTGTTTTAAAAGATAACAGACCCATCCCTACAATTCCAGTACATATATTTTTATGAAAGTTTTTACTTTCCATAAAATGTGCACTATAATTCATCAATTTTGCATCGGGGTATAATCATGAAAGAGAGTCATCATTCCATCGGCCTGCGCACACTTGAGGATATAAGTTCCATCATCCTGCACTCCCACGACCTGCAGGAAACACTGGACAATATCGTCAATATTGTAGCCAAACGCATGAGAACCGATGTTTGCTCCATCTACCTGTTGGAGAAGGATGGCGAAACCCTCGTGCTCAAGGCCACCAAGGGTCTTTCCAAAGCCTCGGTCAACCGAATATCCATGAAGGTCCACGAAGGCCTTTCCGGCCTGGTGATCGAGAGCCGTGGCATGGTCATGACCGACAATGCCCCTGCCCACCCCCGCTACAAGTATTTTAAAGAAACAAAAGAGGAAAAGTTCCTCTCCTTCCTCGGTCTGCCGCTCTTCGAGCGCAAAGCCCCTGTTGGTGTCATTGTCATCCAGACTCGCGAGGCGCGGCGCTTCAGCGAAGATGAGATCAGCGCCCTGCGTACGATCACCTTCCAGATCAGCAGCATCGTCCACAATGCGCGGTTGCTCAATTCGATCCAATTCAAAGAGCAGGAGCGAGCCTGGTTTGAGCAGGAACTGGCGAAATTAAAAAACGACTTACCAACTGGCACTTCTCCAATCCAAAAGGCAGGCAGGCAGCAGTCACTAGCAGGAATAGCCGTGTCAGCAGGCTTTTGTCGAGGCAGGATCTACATCCTCGATCGGTACAGCGACAAGGTTATCAAGGTGGCCAAGGTCGGCACCAGACCCGAAGAGCACCGAAAATTCACACTCGCCCTGGAAAAAGTCAAAATTCAAACTATCTACATGGAGAAGCGGGTCAGCGAAACACTCTCCGAAGATGATGCCGCTATCTTTCACACCCACCTGATGATCCTGGAAGACCGCAGCTTCGTCAGCAAGATCAGCGACCTGATCGACCAGGGGGCAGGTGCCACCCGCGCCGCTCATGATGTTGTTCAACACTATATCCAGGCCTTTTCAGCCATGGAAGACCCTTACCTGAGGGAACGCTCTGCCGACATGGAGGATATTGGACGCC
>MHXL01000165.1:536-868 GCA_001824455.1 Desulfuromonadaceae bacterium GWB2_53_15 | reverse complement strand
CGACAAGGTTCTGGGTATCGTGACCGAAAAGGGTAACGTATATTCCCATGCCGCCATAATGGCAAAATCGCTTGGCATACCGGCTGTACTGGGGATACCTGGGTTAATGGATGCTGCCAACATCAAGGATGAAATCATCGTGGATGGCACATCCGGTCACATTTATCTCAACCCGGATGGCGAGGTAAAGAAGGAATACGCAAGACTGGAACATGATCATGCCGGACGTATCAAGGAGATGGAGGGTCTGCGCGACCTGCCGGCAGTAACCACCGATGGAAAGAATATAGTGTTGAATGCCAACATCGGCCTGCTCTCCGATATCAGGGTGG
>MHXL01000165.1:0-87 GCA_001824455.1 Desulfuromonadaceae bacterium GWB2_53_15 | reverse complement strand
GCTGCCGTACAAATTATCGAGTTTCTGATTCATGAGGTGGATTACGTCAGCATCGGCACCAATGACCTGATTCAGTACACCCTGGCT
>MHXL01000164.1:5677-7081 GCA_001824455.1 Desulfuromonadaceae bacterium GWB2_53_15 | reverse complement strand
GCCCCCAGGGCCTTCTCCAGCGTTGCCGTCCCCTGGGCCACTGTTGTCCCCTCCGCAAGCCTCACATTGATGCGGTCGAAGCGGCGCCCCCGGCCGAACAGCTCCTGGGCGGCATAAACGTCAACCACCATCAGATTGCCGCCGAAGGCCTCGGCAAAACCCTTGGGAGACAAAAGTCCCCGCGCCGCCACCCGTTTTACCCCGCTCGGCACCCGCACCGGAATGGCGTCGCCGATCTTCAGCCCTGCCCGCTGGGCAAAGTCACGGGTGAAGATGGCCGAGTCGGGCTGGGCCAGGAAAAGGAGCGGGTCGTCCAGATCGGCATCCTCCCCCTCGAAGCCGTATTCGCGCATCTCCCGGTCCCCCAGGAGATCGATACCGATCACCATCAGGCTTCCCAACTCTCCTTGTTCCGGCACCACGATCTGCTCGATGACCGGTGAGATCGCCCGTATCCCCGGCAGGGCGCGGACCTTTTCCTGCACCCCCTCCGGCACACCTCCGGTCATGGTAATCTGCAGGTGGGCCTTGCCGGCGACACGGTCGACGGTGGAACGTATCCCCTTGACCAGGGTCCCCTGGGCGCTGCGGATGGCGCTGAAGGTGGCGACACCAACCACCACCCCCAGCAGCGTCAGCAAGGTCTTCATCAGGTGACGCCTGACATAGCTCACGGACAGGGTGCGCAGCAGGAACCTCATTTCCCACCCCCGACTGCGCTGTCCCCTTCCACCCTGCCGTCCCGCAGCTTGATCAGCCGATCGCAGGCCGAGGCGGCGTGGTGGTCATGGGTGACTATCACGATGGTGGTTCCGCGCTCGCGGTGGATGGTGCGGAGCAGGTTCAGGATCTCCTCACCCCTGGCCGTGTCCAGATTACCGGTCGGCTCGTCGGCCAGGAGCAGCGGCGCGTCGGTGACCAGCGCCCGGGCAATGGCGACCCGCTGGCGCTCGCCGCCGGAAAGCTCGTCGGGAAGATGGTTCTCCCTCGCCTCCAGTCCGACCTCCTTCAGTACGCGCTCAACCTTCCGGGCTATTTCCCCGGCTGGAATCCCGGCCAGATGCAGCGGCAGGGCCACGTTCTGGCTGACCTTCAGCGTAGGCATCAGGTGGTAGGCCTGGAAGATATAAGAAACCTGTGAGCGGCGGAACAACGAACGCTCCTTCTCGCTCTCCCCGGCCAGGTTTTTACCTGCCACCACTATCTGCCCGGAGGTCGGGACATCCAGCCCCCCCAGGAGGTTGAGCAGCGTCGATTTGCCGGAGCCGGAAGGCCCCATGATCGCCACCATCTCGCCGGCCCCTATGTTCAGATTGATACCCGCAAGGGCCGTCACCTCGGACTTGCCGGCGAAGGTCTTGGTTACATCGTGGAGTTGAAGCATGGGATATGGTCTCCTTTTCA
>MHXL01000164.1:0-5613 GCA_001824455.1 Desulfuromonadaceae bacterium GWB2_53_15 | reverse complement strand
CAACAAGGGCGGGCCGAGGCCGCGCCCCTACGTATGGTTCGGTTGAACCCCGGCCGACTCCTGCAGATAAATATCCCTGAACTCGCAACGACCTTTCAGCTTGTAGCAGAAGGCCCGTCCCCCAAAGGTGAAACGGTTGGACCAGATGGTCATGGGCAGGCTTCTGGTGTAGCCTTTGCGAGCCGCTTCCATAACGTTGTCAATACCGCGCAGGAAGAAATCCCGATCCCCGAAATCGAACAGCCCTTCCTGCTGCCACGGCTCCATAAACCAGTAAAAGCCGCTCCGGATAACTTCCAGACGATCCGGTTCCATGTCGTCCGGGTCATTGAAGCGGCAGGCCCTGGCAATAGAGAGATTCAGAGCCGGCAGATCCCGCTCGAGCGCCGCCTGGATCGCCACGTTTGAAAAGGTCCACTCCTCGTCGTTTAAAGTCAAGGTGCAGCCGAAGTCGATCATCCCCAGGCGGCCATCCGACATGAAGATGAAGTTGCCGGGGTGCGGGTCTGCCGGGAGCCAGTGCAGACGGTAATAGAGCCGATAGGTAGCCACCGTCAGCAGGCGGGTAAAATGATCTCGCTCCCCCTGGTCGGGATCTGTTGCCAGGAAATCGTTTATGTGGCAACCAGGCAGGTACTCGGCGGTCAGCACCCTGGCGGTGGAGTATTGGTCATAAATCCGCGGCACAACCACTTGATCCGCGGCGGTAAATGCACTCCGGGCCAGTTTGTTGAAAAGGGCCTCCTGGCTATAATCGGTCTCCATGAGCAGCATGCGCTCGATGTCGGCCAGCTTGGCGAGAGTGTCCTGCCAGTCGATGGTCAGACAAAGCGGCTGGAGCAGCAGCCGCAGATTGCGCAGGTCGGCCTTGATGGTGCTGGCGATGCCGGGATACTGGATCTTGACCGCCACCTCCTCGCCGCTGTGCAGCCGGGCGCGATGCACCTGCCCCAGCGAAGCGGCGGCAAAGGCCTGCCTGTCGAAGGTGGCGAACACCTCTTCCGGCTCCCGGCCGAACTCGTCCAGGAAAACCTCGCGCACCATGGCGAAGTGCATGGGAGGGGCCTCGAAATGCAGCGCCGAGAGCACCTCGGCGAACTCCTCCGGCACCACCTCGGGCAGATTGGCCAGCATCTGGCCGACCTTCATCACCGCGCCGCGCAGGTAGCCCATGGCGCCGAACAGTTGCAGCGCGGCGGACAGATGGGCCTCGCTTTTCAGCCGCTGCTTTTCGTCCGCATTGCGGAACCGGCTGCGCAGCCAATAGCCCAGGTAACCTGCGGTTACCTGGGCCTGCAACGAGCCCAGGGTCCAGATCCGGGAAAATGAATTTACCGGCACCTTTTTCATGGCAATCCGGGCAAGCAACTCGGCCAGGTGTTTCCCGGTCGGGTCTGTTTTGCGATCCTTGGGTAACAGATCGAGCAATTCCTGTTCGATGATGTTTTCATTCTGCATGAGCTTCTCCCTTATCCGACCCGCTACCGGAAATCACCCGCACGAACATGCGAACTGAATAGTCGATCAGGGCCTGGCTGGCCTCCTGGTTCGGTGACGGATCGTTGGTCCAGAAGGCGAGAATTCCCAGGTAAAGGGACCAATACATGGTCATGGCCACATAATCGGGGGCCTCGGTAAAACCGTGCCGGCCGATGATCTTCTGTACGGCGTTAAGATGCGCCAGCCGGGCTGTTTCCCCTTCCTGACAAACGTTCTTCCGGGGGAAGGGGCTCAATGAGCGCTCCAGAACCGGACCGAGAAAAGGGCGCAAGGGCCGCAGCCGTCGCAGACCCGAGGCTATAAACAGGAACAGCTCTTCCGCCAGATCCTCTTTACCGGTGCAGCGGCGCAGGAAATCCTCCCGCCCTTGGCACAGTGCCTCGGTAACCATGGTCATGGCCAGGGTTTCCTTGCTTGGAAAATAATTGAACAGGGTGCCGGCGGCCAACCCGGACGCCAGGGCAATGTCCCTGGTAGTGCTGTCCTCGAACCCCTTGCCGGTGAAGATTTCGGCCGCCTTTTCCAGGATGCGGGCCCGGTTTTCCTGCTTGGATTGCTCGCTGATGCGCATGAACTTCCCCCGATAATATGAGCGCGCTCACTATAAAGACCATTAAAAACAAGTGCAACACAAAAATGAGCATACCCATATAAAAAATATGAAGATGCTCTCAATTTCCCGATATCACCCCGTCGGCAAACTTCACAGCACGCACCAAGCCAGCCCGGCCTCCCGCCCCCAGTATGGGCAGAATCACCCGCCGATGGTTGACGACCTGCGACAACCCGCTGGAGGCGATCCGACGCACCAGTTCCTCGGTGCCGAGTCCCCTTCCCTGCGTGCAACCACGGGCGATTATTCTGACTGAAATGGGACTGGAGAAGGGCAAAACCGTGACATCACCCGAATTGATAAGCGATCTTTGCCTTTCGATAATTGGCAGGGTTAATTGAACAAATTGAATTGAATCAGCCTGCGAATACAGTTGTTTTCACACAAGAAAGGCCAGTCAGCAATGACTGGCCTTTCTTGTGTCATGTTCTGTTCATCAGCACTTGAACCAGGCGGCCATCCGCTCCAGTTCGCCTGCCAGTTCATTAAGGTGGGCAGCTGATCGACTGATGTTGCCGGCTGCCGCCTCGGCATCGAGTGTGATGGCGGCAATCTGCTCGACACCATGTGACACCTGCCCCGCAACCGCAGACTGCTCCTCGGCTGCCACAGCGATCTGGTTAACCACTGTGACACTCTGATTGGATGCTTCTACAATTGCCTTCAGTGACTCATTGGCCTCGTGGGCCAGTGTAATCCCTTCGGCAACCCGCTCGGTCCCTTTGCGCATGGCACCCACAGAACGCTCGGTGTCTTTCTGGATGTGCCCGATGGTGGCGGCGATCTCTTTGGTAGCATCGGCTGTCTGCTGGGCCAGTCGGCGCACCTCGTCGGCCACAACGGCAAAACCCATGCCGGCTTCGCCAGCCCTGGCGGCTTCGATAGCGGCATTCAGCGCCAGCAGGTTGGTCTGGTCGGCAATATCATTGATGGTGCTGATAATGTCGCCGATTTTGGTCGAACTATCCCCCAAAGCTTCAATAACCCCGGCTGCATCACGAACCGAAGCGGCAATCTGCTCCATGCCGGTAACTGTACGCTCCACGACTTCCCGGCCGGTTGTAGCCCGTGCCAGCGCATTGCCCGACTCCGTAGCAGCGATATGGGCGTTACGGGCAACATCGTCAATGGTCTGCGCCATCTCGGTCATGGCTGAAGCCGCTTGGTTAGATTCACTGGCTTGCCTTGCCGCACCGGTCGAGAGGTCACCGGAGGACCGGGCCAGGTCTTGGGCACCGTTGTTCAGGTCTGAGATGGCTCCACGCAGGCTATGGGTTATTTCAGCCAGCTTGGTAGTAGCTGCATTAAAATGTACTGCAAGAGCACCAAACTCATCTTTACGCTTATCATCCAACCGGCCGGAAAAATCACCGCCGCCAAAACGTTCCGCCATCTGTGAAAGCTCGTTGATCGGCTTGCTGATGGAGCGCAGCACCAGACCACTCAAAAGCACACCGATGATAAGCACCGCCAGACCGAGTATGGATACGGTTGCAATATTGGCTCGAAAAACCTTGTTGACCGACTTGACCGCCTTTTCCTGTTCGGCCTGAGCACTGGTCATACCCTTTTTCCCTTCTTCGCGCTGGGCGTGGAGCAATTCCTTCAACTTGACACTCAAATCCGCAGACTGTTTTTTGACGGTCAGCAAGTGCTCAATGGTCTCAGCCACCCCATACTTGGCCAGCAACTGCCCCCTGACATCGTTCAGCGTACCAATAACAGCTGACACGGCAGCTGCGCCGTCACCATTGCCGCCTTTTTTGCCGCCCATTTTTCCCTGCAACGACGCTGCCCGGCTAAAAGCCGCATTCATGGCGCCTTTGATGTCAGCCAGCTCCTTAGGGGTGGATGCGGTAAAAATATCCCGGATCAGGCGGCTGATCTCGGAACCTTCGGCAATCAGTTGACTGGAAATTCCCAGGATGCTGCTGGCGCTGCCTGCGCCTTGCAGCGAGGCATCGAAGCGGCTGTCTTCCTGCGAAAAGTCTTCTCCAGCCTTCTCAACGATATCTCCCATGACCACTGTCATCTGGGACATGCGCTGGATAGTCTGGGCAAGGGTCTGGGCAAATTTCTTGCGTTTCTCCTCATCCGGCGCGGTAAGGATGCTGTTTTTCTGCGGAATCAGGCCATCGGCCCCGGTCACGCGTTCCTTGACATCCGTCACCCCTTCCAGCAGCGGCTTGGCGGCGGTCGGATCGGCCTTGACCATGTCACTGCCGGCCAGTTTACGGGTGGCGGCGTTGAACTTGCTGGTTGCAATGGTGATACCGGTTTTGCTGTCAGCTGCTGCAACTTCCAGCACTGTCTGCTTTACCTCACTGAGGGCATTACCGGCATTCTGGACATCACGCAGTTTCTTGGTGATCCTCTTGACCCCCTGGTTGGATGCGGAAAGCTGGGTCATGGAGCCGGCTTGCGATTTGCGCATGGAACTGTCCAAAGCGCGGAGCTTCTGGGCAATCTGCTGCAGCTTGCCCTTCATGACCTGATCGGCCGCCCGCCCTGCCTCCTCGGCCTTCAGCCGCGAATCAGTAACCGAGACCATCTCCTTGGTGATTGTAGCAAGTTGCTCCACACCAGAGGACGTATTCGATCCGGTAAATGAGGCCAGCTCTTTGGCCTTTGAAGTCACTGTCTCCATTGACTTGTCAACATCGCCCTTGGCAGCGCTGAATTCTGCCATGGTCTGGGCTGAAGACAGCTTCATCAAGCCGGAGGTGTGTTCCTGTATGGCCCGCTGCAATTCAATGGTCTGTAACTGGTAGGGAGTTGAGCGTTCAGTGAGGATATTGAGCTTGCCTTTAACCATATTCATCCCGATCAGGCTGGATCCTCCGATTGCCACGATGCCAATTACGGTGACCGCCATGATCAGGTACAGCTTACCCTTGATAGTCATACATGCTCCATCTGCGTTTTATCTCTGCTTCCGGTTATATACGACAATAAAAAAGGCGCCGCATCAGGCGGCGCCCCTGAAATAAATTCCGGCCTAATCCTTGATGTACTTTTTACCTTCACCTCTAAAAAAGTCGAGGATCTTTTGGACGGCAGGCGAAGGATCGCCCTTGGTGATCAACATCAGCGGGCGACTGATATTTGGTGTCTCAACGATCTTGACCTTCTCCTTGTTGCCAGGCAGATTGATAAAGCCCATGCTGACCGCGCCGATCCCTTCCGGGAACTGCCCTACATCTTCAATCTCCTTGCGGGTGGTCTCCACCTCAAGAGCACCGGCTACATACTTGGTGCCGTCCATGATTACCTTCTGGAAGACCTTGCGGGTCGCTGACCCCAAGTGCGAGGTGACAACGATAACCGGCAGGTCGGGTCCGCCAACCTTTTTCCAGTTGTCGATGGTGCCGTTGTGCAGGCTCTTGAGCTGTTCCTTGTCCAGCTTGGTGACGGTGTTGGACGGGTTGACAATGACCTTGATAACGTCATCTGTGATGACGTTCGGCTTGAGGTCGCCAGTGGCGGCCTTGCCGGAGGCA
>MHXL01000163.1 GCA_001824455.1 Desulfuromonadaceae bacterium GWB2_53_15 | reverse complement strand
CGCTACTACGCCGATAAAACTGATATACCCGAGATAAGACTTCTGTTTGCTGGGAACAAATACATTAATCAGCAACAGAGCCATGGCAAGCACGGAGAGAAAAATCTCCGGCATAATCGGGGTCAGATTGACGGCTGGAATAGTAATCATGTCCATCTAAAATATCCTCCGGTCGGATTGACTCGTTTTTTACTTTGCTTCGTGCGGGTTAACAGCGGCTGCAGGTACTACTTCAGGCACAGCCTGAACTGCAGATGGAGTCTGCTCTGGTGCAATCATTGGATGACCTGCCGGCAGTCCGGGCACAGCAGGAAGTTGAGCAGCCATGTTTGCAGGTTTTGTCTGGGCTACAAGCTTCTTAATTGCAGGTTCCATTTTTTCAATGAATGGGTTGGGATAGACACCCATAATGAAAATTAAAGCAATCAGAGGGACCATAATTGTTATTTCGCGTGCATTCAAATCTTTAAGCACCTGATTCTTTGGATTATCAAGTTCCCCGAACATAACACGTTGAAACATCCAGAGCATATAAACTGCTGAAAGAATCACTCCACTAGATGCAACCACGGTCCACCAGCGCAATTCACCTTCAAAGGCTCCGATCAGAACAAGGAATTCACCTACAAAACCATTCGTGCCAGGCAAGCCGATTGATGAGAGTGTCACAATCATGAAAACAGTAGCAAAGATCGGCATCTGCTTGGAAAGACCACCAAAATCGGTGATCAGGCGTGTGTGCCTGCGTTCATAAATGAATCCTACGATAAGGAACAGAGCGCCGGTAGATATGCCATGGTTGATCATCTGTAACATGCCACCGGTAATCCCATTAACATTGAAGGCAAACACACCCAACATGACAAAACCCAGATGAGCAACAGAGGAATAAGCTACCAGTTTTTTGACATCCTCTTGCACCATTGCTACAAGCGCAGCGTAGATTATTCCAATTACAGAAAGGGTTGCAATCAGTGGAGCAAATTTGTGCGCTGCATCAGGAAAGAGAGGTATAGCAAAACGTACATAACCATAGGTACCCATCTTCAGTAAGATGGCTGCCAATATGACTGAACCTGCAGTGGGTGCCTCAGTATGTGCATCCGGCAACCATGTGTGGAATGGAAACATAGGTACTTTTATCGCAAATGCCAGGGCAAACGCCAGAAAAAGCCAGATTTGGGTAGCAAGATCAAGCCTAAGATCGAAAAAGTGCAACAGGCTGAAATCGGTTATTCCTGCGGCGGTTCCTTTTAGGTAAAGGAAAATCAATGCCACTAACATGAGGAGCGAACCGACCATGGTAAAGATAAAAAACTTTACAGCTGCGTAGATCTTATTTTTACCACCCCAGATTCCGATGATGAAATACATCGGAATCAGCATAACTTCCCAGAAGATGTAGAACAAGAATAAGTCAAGAGAGATAAAGGCTCCAAGCATGCCGGTTTCAAGAAGCAGCAAGCAGATCATATACTCCTTGACCTTCTCCTCAACTGCAGTCCAAGTTGAGAGCATGGCTATAGGCATTATAAAGGTTGTCAGGATGACGAGCCAAAGGCTGATGCCATCAAGACCGATATTGTAGCGCATAACAAACGGACCTGCTGCAATCCAGGGTACGTTCTCGACAAATTGAAATTCAGCATTGGTCTGGAACCCGGTCAGGATCGGCAGCGATACAATGAAGGTTACCAGGGTAACCGCAAAGGCTACGCCCCGCAGTACACCTTTGCTGTCCTTAGGAATGAACAGCAACAGTAGGACACCCAGTATCGGCAGGAATGTCGTCAGGCTCAGTAGGTTACTCATGAATTCATGCTCCTTTATGCAAATTGCTGAGTATCTGTTATTTGAAGATGTAATAGCCCAGGATTACAGCTACACCAAAGGCCATGCTAAAAGCATAGTTATGAATCATACCAGACTGCATTAATCTGAAGACACCGCTAAAACCCATTACCACATTAGCAATCCCGTTTACGATACCGTCGACAATCAGCACATCAAATCCTTTCCAGAGAAACCGACCAAAGGACTTGCAGGGGTTGACAATCATGAAGTCATACAGTTCATCAATGTACCATTTGTTGTAGACTGCACGATGCAGAGCGGGGAACGTAGCAGTGAACTTTGCTGGAAGGCTGGTGTTCTTTACATAAAGCGTGTAGGCAATGCTGATACCAATCAAAGCGATCAGAACAGAAACACCCATCAGGCCGAATTCCAGAACAACACTGTGGTGTGCTGCACCATGAGCAGCATGTTGCGCCATGTACTCTTCAGAAAGCTTGAATACGGGCTCAAGATAATTCTCAAAGTAGTTCGGTATACCCACGATATGGCCAATTACCTTGGGAATACCTATATAACCACCCACTACCGACAATCCAGCCAGCACAATTAGCGGAATAACAATCACCATCGGAGATTCATGGAGATGATCTTTCGCTTTAGGATTGATGCGACACTCACCATAAAAGGTCATAAAAACCAAACGGAACATGTAGAAAGCAGTTAGACCTGCTGCGACGGCACCCATACCCCACAACAGATAATTTAATTGTCCATGATGCGGATTAGCAAAAGCTTGCCAGAGAATTTCATCTTTTGAGAAGAAGCCCGAAAAACCTGGAATACCTGCAATTGCAATAGTTGCTAACAGGAAGGTCAGAAAGGTCAGCGGCATTTTGGATTTGAGTCCACCCATATTACGCATGTCCTGCGCATCATCGTGTGAGTGGGCATGGTGCAATGCTCCATGCATCGAGTGTATCACGGCGCCGGAACCGAGGAACAGACAGGCTTTAAAAAACGCGTGTGTCATCAGGTGGAAGACACCAGCTCCGAACGCACCTGCACCCATAGCTAAGAACATATACCCTAATTGGGATACGGTAGAATAGGCCAATACACGTTTGATGTCGTTTTGCGCTGTGCCGATAGTAGCCGCAAACAGAGCGGTACAGCCACCAATCACGGCTATAACCATCAGAGTTTCAGGAGAGCGGATGAACAGAAAGTTCATACGAGCAATCATATAGACACCAGCGGTAACCATGGTAGCAGCGTGGATCAAAGCAGAAACCGGAGTTGGACCTTCCATGGCATCCGGCAACCAGGTATAGAGGGGAATTTGAGCCGATTTGCCGGTGGCACCCAAGAAGAAGCAGAGAGTTATAACGGTCACGATACCACCGGTTGGCAGCAGATGCGCATTTTTCGCTATCTCAGTAAACTGTATCGTCCAGACATTGTGGCTCTGACCCATGAACCAGTAGAGGAAAAATGCACCCAGAAGAAAACCAAAGTCGCCTACGCGGTTCATAACAAAAGCTTTCTTACCCGCATCACCAGCAGACTTCTTATGGAAGTAATAACCGATAAGCAGATAGGAACAGAGGCCAACACCTTCCCAACCCACAAACATCAGCAGCAGGTTGTTTCCAAGCACCAGCAGGAGCATGGAGAACATAAAGAGGTTCAGGTAAGCAAAGAATCGGTAAAAACCTTCCTCACCATGCATATACCCAATTGAATACAGATGTATCAAGAAACCGACACCAGTAACGATCATAATCATTACGCATGAGAGCGGATCTATCAGGAAGGCAATATCAGCATTAAAGTTTCCGGAAGTAATCCAGGTAAACACCTTGACATTCGCCACCCGCTCTTCGCCAGGCAGCGACAGGAGCTTGAGTATGGTCATGCAGGAGACAGCGAACGAGCAGAGCACGGCAAATGCCCCGATGCCACCGATGACGGTCTCATTCTTGATCTTTTTCCCAAACAGGCCGTTGATCAGAAAGCCGATGAGCGGGAAGAGTGGGATCAGCCATACGTTGTCAAACATGTAAGACTCCTTTATTCAATCGATTAAGCATTGTATATTCGGATTTAACGCGTTTCTTACTACCACTTCATCAGATTGACATCTTCTACATCAATTGATTCCTTGTTGTTGAAGAAGGCTATCATCAATGCTAGACCAACAGCAGCCTCTGCAGCAGCGACAGTCATGATGAAAAAGACGAACACTTGACCATCCATGTTTCCTAGATGGCGTGAAAGCGCAACGAAGGTCAGATTGACCGCATTAAGCATTAACTCAATGCACATGAACATTACAATTGCGTTCTTACGGGTAAGTACGCCAATTGTTCCAATTGAGAAAAGAATTGCGCTTACGATGAGATAGCTGTTGAGGTTTTCCATGAATAGTTCCCTCTATCTAGAGTTTTTTCTTAGCTATGATAACCGCACCGACGATGGCCACCAGCAACAGAATCGAGGTGATTTCGAAGGGGAGCAGAAAGGTGGTGAACATCTCCCGTCCGATGAGTTCTGTATGGCCAATCTTATTAATCATTTCTGCATTATAGGGTCCGGTAGGTAGGGAGGCACGACTCTTAAGCAACAGAAACACAGCATTGATCAGGGTGAAAAAACCGATAATGGAACCAAGCACAATCTTATGAGAGTGTTTTTTGGTGGCATCAACCCTGATATTAAGCAGCATGATCGTGAACACGATCAGTACCATGATGGCCCCTGCGTATACCATTACCTGAACGGTAGCCACGAAAGGTGCATCTAACATGACATAGTAGGTGGCCAGACAGAAGAATGTCAGTATCAAAGACAAGGCACTGTTGATCGGGTTCTTGCAGGTGATCACTAAAATCGCCGAAACGATGGCCACAAACGTGATGACTGCAAAGAAGAGGGTCGTTAACATGCACTACTCCTTTATTTCTTTTCTAAAAGTCTTTCTTTGGTAAAGATAAAATCTTCACGGCGATAATTGGCCAACTCGAACTCTCCGGTCATCTTGAGTGCATCCACCGGGCAGGCCTCGACACAATAACCGCAGAAGATACAACGCAGCATGTCAATTTCATAAGTAGCAGCGAATTTATCATGGTTAGCGTCTTCACCGGCTTCGACCGTTATACACTTGGCTGGACATACTGTCGGACACAGATAACATGCCACGCACTTTGCGTTGTTATGCGACACTTTG
>MHXL01000162.1:8131-9916 GCA_001824455.1 Desulfuromonadaceae bacterium GWB2_53_15 | reverse complement strand
CGGATGGCGGAGTCCCCGATTTTTCTGAGTTTTACAGATTCCATGGCTCTCATTGCTTGCTCTTTCATGGTTAGAGGTTAAATCAGTGAGCGACGCCGGCTTGGTCAATCACCTTGAAATTGACTTCCGTGTGTCCGACATCCTGTCCGTTTTCATCCTTCAATAGTTGACTCGCCTACAACTCCCTAAGGCTTTGAACAATAATTATACCGCATTTTCTATCAAGCGTATCCGGGGATGCGGCTGAGTCGCATGTTCTTGACACCAAGGATTACAGCACACTCAAATCAAATAAACCTTTCGGAGCAAGGCTAGTGGCAAGCATCACCATGCAGCAGTATCCCTTTGAAGGCGTATATCAATTCAGGCCCATGGTGCGGGAAGTTATTGAACACGCGCCATGTCTTTGACTGCTCCAGCAATGGTGCTAGACTTGGTGCATCACTTGCCATCTCTTCGTTGGCCATGCGGCCTGATAAGGAGCAATTTCCATGTCTGACCTTGCAAATAAAGAGTGTATCCCGTGTAAAGGTGGCGTTTTGCCGCTCACGGGGCGGGAATTGAGCGAGCTTCTGGATAAAATGGGAGGAGGCTGGCGAGTGGTGGATGAGCATCATCTGGAAAAGGAATTCCGGTTCAAGGATTTCCGAACGGCACTTACCTTTACCAACAGGATCGGAGAATTGGCCGAGGCCCAGGGGCATCATCCCGACATCTATCTCTCTTGGGGCAAGGTAAGGCTCGCCATCTGGACCCACAAGATCAACGGACTTACAGAGAGCGATTTTATTTTCGCAGCCAAGGCGGACATTCTGGAAGCTCCGTGAGCCATGCAAAGAGCCTGTCATCATTTTTAAAAAGGCCCTTGAAGTCTTCACCAAGTCCGCCCCTAAATTGCATCTGCCAGGGATTCTGTTACACTTTGAATGAATCTAACTATGCTCTAACCAAAAACAAAGAATGGAGGAAGTTATGGCTTGCAATATCGAACAACACAAAATGCATATGTGTGCCCTCAAGGCAGAGAATAACGAAGAATGTATCAAAAGCCTCAGTGACAAGCCGACCGTTGAATGCAGCAACTGCGGTGCTAAAGCCAATAGTCCCGAAAACGTCTGCGCCCCTCAACAACTGACTTGACAAATTTGGGACCACAACCACAATTCAAAAAGCGAGCAGCGGCAGCCTAACGTGCTGGATTGCATCATTGTAAGCTGTAACGGCGACGCTGGAGTGTGTCCGCCGCGCACCACCGGCGCGGAGCCGCAGTCTCGAACTGACCACGACCATTACAAAAAAACGCCCCACAAGGTCATGGCCTTTGGGGCGTTTCTTATAGCGCGAGACAAGCTGAAAATCTATCAAAGTGCTCCAAGCAGTTTGTGCATCTGCGGTATAACTCTGACATCTGGCAACCGACTTGATGCCAGTTCCTGTAAATGCAGAACATGTGCGGTACTGACGCCTAGAACTCCGGAAGATAACGTTAAGGGCTGAAGAAAAATGGGAATTGCAATGTCTACAGAACTGACAATGTCACACACTTGTTGCATTTCGTCGTCAGTAGCATCATCATCAATAACAATTTTCACAGATACATCATGCTTGAGTGCAGCTTGAAGAAAGAGGTGGTGAACGTCCCAGAGATTTTCGCTGCAGCCTGCCGTAGACGGCAGCTTCATATCCATACTGATGTAGTCAATATGTCGAATCACCCTTTCTAAAGCAATGTGCATAGTGCCATTGGTTTCCAGATGAACCGGGAGCAACTTACGTATTTCAGGA
>MHXL01000162.1:7566-8016 GCA_001824455.1 Desulfuromonadaceae bacterium GWB2_53_15 | reverse complement strand
GCAACGAAAGTGGCTGAGGAAGATGGTCGAAAACGGCTGAACCGGGCTTGGTCTCCACTCGGCAGGTGGTAGTTTTTTCCAGGACTGTGTCACAGTACTTACAATCAAGGTTGCAATTGGCCAGACGGATAAAAACCTGCCTACGTCCCGCAAGACTCCCCTCACCCTGGATAGAAGAAAATATTTCGCTGATGTAGAGCGGTTCACTCATAATAACAGGCTGATGCGTTATCCGATTCCCAGACAGCTACCGACTCAATTTTGATATTGTCATTGTTGAGACGTTCAGACAGGCGATAATACAGGTAGCGGGATATGTTTTCGGAGGATGGAGAAATACTCTGAAAGGCTGGGTTCTCATTGAGATATTTGTGGTCAAGTTCGTTGATAATAACATTAGCTTCGCGTTTGAGAACTTTGAAATCGATCCCGAGACCAGCTTTATCAAGT
>MHXL01000162.1:0-7554 GCA_001824455.1 Desulfuromonadaceae bacterium GWB2_53_15 | reverse complement strand
ACGGCAACATCAACCTTCCAGTTATGCCCGTGCAGGTTTTCACAATCCCCCTGGTAGTTAATAAGATTGTGGGCCGCTGCAAAACTCGTGCGAATGGTCAGCTTATACATGTTGACTCCCGAAAATTTGAAATATGACCACAACATTTATTTTGTAGATAGTACACAAAAACAAAGGCAACCACAAGGGTTGCCCTAATTTTAGTTACTATGGCAAATTCCTCTGCTACTGCTGCGAAAAATCCAAAGCCTGCTGAATATCTGCGATAATGTCATCCACATTTTCAAGACCTATGGAAAGGCGGATAAAATCTTGCGTGACACCTGAAGCAAGCTGCTCTTCATCGGAAAGTTGTTGATGTGTTGTTGACGCCGGATGGATCACCAGTGATTTTGCATCACCAATGTTGGCAAGATGGGAGAGTAATTTCACATTATCGATGAATTTTCTACCTGCTTCAAGACCGCCTTTAATCCCAAAACCGATGATCGCCCCCTCCCCCTTTGGAAGGTATTTCCTGGCCCGTTCATGATCCTTATGACTGGGAAGGCCTGGATAATTAACCCAACTTACCGCTGCATGCTTTTCTAGCCACAACGCAACGGTTCGCGCATTATCAACATGGCGAGGCATCCTTACATGCAGTGTTTCCAGCCCCTGAATAAACTGAAAAGAGTTAAACGGTGACAAGCAGGCACCCGTATCACGCAACAGCGTAAGCCTCATCTTTAAAATATAGGAAAGGCTACCGAGAGCCTCCCAGTACTTGAGGCCATGATATGAAGGATCCGGCTCGGTAATCTCTGGAAATCTTCCATTGTTCCACGGAAATTTTCCACCATCGACCACTGCACCGCCAATACTGGTACCATGTCCTCCAATGAATTTAGTTAGAGAGTAAACCACGATATCTGCTCCATGGTCCAATGGCCGAAATAAGAACGGCGTTGTAACGGTGTTATCAACAACAAATGGTATACCAGCATCGCGGGTAATCTGGCCAATCGCCTCGAAATCGTCCACATTGTTTTTTGGATTTCCTACCGATTCGGTGTAGACGAGACGAGTGTTTTCATCAATTGCACGCCGAATGTTTTCCGGGTCGGAGGTATCTACAAATTTCACTGTGATCCCAAGCTTTGGAAGGGTGTAGTGAAACAGGTTATAAGTTCCCCCGTAGAGATAACTGGTGGAGACGATATTCTGTCCGGCCTGCGTAATGTTCAGCACAGCATAGGTTATGGCGGCTTGCCCCGAAGCAACGGCCAGTGCCCCCACCCCACCATCCAATGCTGCCAAGCGCTGTTCCAGAACATCTGTTGTAGGATTCATGAGACGGGTATAAATATTGCCGAACTCCTTGAGCCCAAACAGGTTGGCGGCATGTTCGGAGTTTTTGAAGACATACGACGAAGTCTGATAGATTGGTACGGCCCTGGATAAACTTGCCGGATCGGGTGTATGTCCCGCATGAAGCAATAATGTTTCAATTGATGGGGATTTTATTTCCATGATTTCCTCCCACATGTAGATAATTTGACTTAATTAAAATGTAGCTTTGCCGCATAATCAAGTCAAGTAAAATCCAAAGAGTTGTCTATTTGTTTTATGTACTATCATAAACAAAAAAAGCAGTTTTCTGTCATTACAAATGCATGCCTACAAACAACTTGTCCCAGGTTAAATGGTTATAGTTTCGTTTGAGCGAAGATGCCGCTGCTTTGGACTATCGTTCAAGGAGGATATCATTAACCATATGAAGAGCATAAATGCCGTTAAGATCAGCATAAAAACAGGCAGCAAACGTACACCTGCATCATTAATCCGACCCGGCAATACTAAACCAAACACAGTAAGAACAACACCGTAGCCGCCTGACGCAGCAGCCATAAAAATCCCCAGACTATAAAAACGTTCTTCCGCACTAACGGAAAACGCAAATAAATCAGCTATTCCGGCATGATAATAACTGGCCACAATAATTATGATCAAGGAGACCAAAACAAGTCTCAAACCCCTGCGAACAGTGTGCTTACGCATCAGTATTGACCCACGATTTATGCGTTAAGAGCACCAAGAAACATCCCCTATTCCCACTCTCAATATCTCCGGAATATCATTCACAAGGCTGATCACAGAACTGACATCTGTTGTAAGCACACCGCCATCAACAATAATATCAAGTTTACCACCAAAATTTATATCGATCATGTTTGGGTCGCCAACAGGTTCTTCACCTGACAGATTTGCACTCGTGGTAATAATTGGATTGCCCAGCAGTTGGACAATATCAAGGCAAATTCGGTTGTCAGGGATGCGAATGCCAACAGTTTTCTGGCGAGTCAGTAAAAGATCGGGGACATCACGAGTCGCCTCCAATACAAAGGTGTATGGTCCGGGAAGATATCGTCTGAGGATCTTGAATGCAACATTACTGACCTTGGCATAACGGGACACTTCCGCTAGATTGGGGCAAATAAAAGAGAAGGGTTTTTTGTGGTCACGCTGTTTCAGCTGATAAATTCGCTCGATGCCCTTTTTATTAAAGATAGAACAACCAATTCCATAGGTGGTATCAGTAGGATACGCAATGATCCCCCCATCCTGCAAGCACTGGACAACACGTGCAATATAGCGAGGTTGGGGATGTTCTGGATGAACGACAAGCAGCATGCAAATACCTTTTAAAAGTGTGTTTAAATCAAAACTATCGCATATGCCAATAATATTTTATCAAAAAATAACCTTAGCGCTTACTAAATTCAATTTTTATAAACACCTGATAACATGCAACACTAAAGACTCTACTTCAGTCTATCCGCGTTTATGTGAAGTTGACAATGCAGGCACTTGCGGAGATAAAGAAGTGTCATACCATGCACATGGAAATAATTTCCGCAACGGGGACAACGCATGACAGCTGACATAAACGCAGTTGTAAAAAGGACAACAACCCAGACTCCAATTGCTATCCCCATAGATCTGTAGGTTGGTGATAATTTATTGACTGCCCACATGGCAGGCATATAGGCCAATATTGTGCAAAAGAAGTATTTACGACGTCTGCGAATCAGACTTAGTGCCGGACCAAATGTGGATTCATTAAGAATCTGATCATCTGCCATTGCAGTTACCTTTGAATATCGAAGCAACAATTGACTCAAAATACATTAAAATAGATTGTGCTTTGAATTGGATAGTTAAACTGTCCGTAATAAAAAAGGGTTCGCGGAAACCCCGCAAACCCTTATTTTTTTATGGTCGGTGCGACTGGATTCGAACCAGCGACCACTAGACCCCCAGTCTAGTGCGCTACCAGGCTGCGCTACGCACCGAAAAAACTGCTTGATTACAACTGACATCGTAAGGCTTGCAACTCCATCCTGATTTCTCTCAGCAAACAAACATGATCAGTGTCCAAGCACACCAGTTTAGTTTCGTTCAGGAGAATTTTGCCACGGTGGGAGATCCGCTTCCTGACGCCTTCAAGGGTGAATTTTTCAATATAAAGAAGGCGCTTGACCTCCAGAATCAACTCAACTTCTTTTTTTAAATACAATCTCTGCCCTGATGAACTCTTTTCTGGCTTCAAAAAGTCAAATTCTGTTTCCCAAAAACGGAGTACAGAAGTCTTAACTCCAGCAATCTGAGCAACTTCTCCGATTTTATAGTATAGTTTGTCGGGGAAGGTTATGCTCATGACATCGAGTATGGGACTAGGCTTCTTTAAGCTCAGTATTGATTGCGTTTTTAAGTACCTGGCTCGGCTTGAATGTAAGAATACGTCTTGCCGCAATGGTTATGGTTTCACCAGTCTGAGGATTACGACCTCTGCGATCAGCCTTCTGCTTGACAACAAAATTGCCAAAGCCAGCTATTTTAATTTTCTCACCTGCTTCAAGAGTATTTTTAATTAAACCGAAAACCGTTTCAACCATTTCGGCAGACTCTTTTTTCGAAAAACCAATCTTCTGATGAATACGTTCGACAATATCTGCTTTTGTCATAATAACCTCTATCTGTGTTAATTTCTTAACTAAAAACAAAAGGATGAGTTTTATAACACAGGGTAACTGATTTCGCAACAGGTTTTTATCTTATTGATACTTTTAACTTATTAACCAGACCCTGTATAATTTTTGCATGAAGTGCGCTGATCTCATCGTCTGTCATCGTCCGTTCATATGAGCGATAACGGACGCGAATGGCAATACTTCTAAACCCAGCTGGAATTCCAACGCCCCGATACAGGTCAAAGATCTCCACTTGTTCAACTTCCCTAGCCTTTACTGAGCGAACACACTCGATGATCTTGTCTGCAGGGAGATCATCAGGTGCCAACATGGCAATATCTCTGGTACTATCTGGATAACGAGAAGGTGCAACAACTGTACGTTTCTGACGGCTCAAAGCTACAAGTTTCTCGAAATTAAGTTCAAAGCAATAAACCGGCTTATCAAGTCCAAAGTTTTCCTGAACAGTGGGGTGAATTTCGCCAATTGAACCGATCCTCTCCCGCCCGGCCAATATGCTACAGGACTTACCAGGGTGGTAGAAAGGCTCTGGCATGTCTGCCTCCCATTTCACACCACCAATATTCAACAATTCCAAAAGGTTTTCGATGACTCCCTTGACATCGTAAAAATCAATAGTTTCACTTGCATGGTTCCACCCTTCAGACTCACGCAAACCGGTGAATGCACCGACAATAAAGATCGGTTCGCGGGGCATTTCACCTGCCTGCGTCGGCAAGTAGATCCGGCGCATTTCAAATAATTTCAGATCAAGGGAACGGAAGCTGATATTGCGAAATACTGTTTCAAGAAGCCCAGGCAGAAGACTCGTACGCATGACTGACTGCTCTTCAACCAGAGGGTTGGTAAGTCGTATTGCAGCATGCCGCGGATCATCCGCAGCTAGAAGCAGTTTGCCAGCGGCATCCGGCGCAGTAAAGCTGAAATTGATAATCTCGTTCATGCCATGACCAACAAGAATATCTCTAACCGCACGCTCCATGCGTTGATGTGAAGAAGGGCGATCTGAAACAACCTGTGCCACTGGCATGGTAGCAGGTATATTATCAAAGCCGTTCATCCGAGCAATTTCCTCAACCAGATCAATCTCACGCTCAATGTCCACACGATAAGAGGGAGGTGTAACCTGCAATGTATCGTCGGATATGACAACAACTCCGCATTCCAGCCGAACAAGAATATCAGCAATCTCGGCTGTCGACAGCTTTACTCCGATGAGTTGATTTGCACGCTCAGGTCTTAGCTTGATCAGGCTAGGCTCAAATGCAACAGGATAAACATCAATAAGACCTTGCGCTACGCTACCACCTGCCAGTTCAGCAATAAGTGACGTAGCCCGATCAAGGGCACGAATCACACCCCCGATATCAGCACCACGTTCAAAACGATGTGATGACTCTGTATGGAGACCTAGGCGCTTGCTGGTCTTACGAATTGCAGCAGGCCTAAACCAGGCACTTTCCAACAAAATATTAGTAGTTTCAGCGGAAATCTCAGAGTTTTCACCACCCATTATCCCAGCCAAAGCTACTGGTCGTTCAGCATCACAAATAACAAGGTCACTGGCAACAAGAGATCGCTGCTGGCCGTCAAGCGTGGTAAACGGTTCACCTTCGCTTGCCCTGCGCACGACAATACGCCGGCCTGACAGACGATCACAGTCAAAAGCATGAAGTGGTTGTCCCAACTCCATCATGACAAGATTGGTCACATCAACAACATTATTTATCGAACGGATACCTATCGCATTGAGACGTTTTACAAGCCAATCCGGTGATGGGGCAATTTTACAGCCCGAGACATATCGTGCAGCGTATCGTGGGCAGAGATCTGCATCCTCAACAGTGACCCCTATGAAGCTATTGACAGCATCAGTCCCTTCGGAAATGCGGGAGTCAGCAAATCTGACCTTCTTCCCCAGCTTGGCTGCGATTTCGCGGGCAACACCAACAACACTCAGGCAGTCAGCGCGGTTTGGGGTCAAACCGATCTCGAAAAGGGTATCCTTGAGATCAAGCGCTGCGAAAATCGGCTGGCCAAGGGGCAGGTCAGGCGACAGAACCATGATACCGGCACTTTCCTCAGCCAACCCCAGCTCCTTCTCAGAGCAGAGCATGCCACAGGATTCCTCACCGCGAATCTTGGAACGCTTGATCTTGAAATCACCTGGGAGCACGGCACCAATCTGAGCCAAGGCCACCTTGTCGCCAGCTTTGAAATTCTGCGCACCGCAAACAACATCCAGCACCTCTACACCGTTATTTACGCGACACAAAGACAGTTTTTCCGCATTGGGATGCTGATGTTTTTCCTCCACGATAGCAACAACCACATCATCCATGAGTGCGCCGGACATCTCCATCCCTTCAACTTCAAGCCCAAGCATAGTCAATACATCAGCCAGCTGATCGGAAGAGAGGTCAAAATCCACAAATTCTTTGAGCCAATTATAGGTTACTTTCATATTTGGGCACCATAAACGGAAAATTCATAATATGGACTGCTTTAGAATTGCCTCAGAAAACGTACGTCATTCTCAAAAAGTAGACGCATGTCATTAATTCCATACTTCAACATTGCAATACGCTCGATCCCCATACCAAAGGCAAAACCGGATATGTCCTCTGCATCGTAATTGACATGGCGATAAACCTCCGGATCCACCATACCTGCTCCAAGAATCTCCAGCCAGCCGCTATTCTTGCAAATCCGGCAGCCTTTTCCACCACAGAGTACGCAGGAAATATCCACCTCAGCAGAAGGTTCGGTAAAAGGAAAGAAACTGGGACGAAGTCGTACCCCGCTTTTCTGCCCAAACAACTGATTTGTGAAAACAGTCAGAATTCCCTTCAGGTCTCCAAAGGAAACTCCTTTATCCACCATCAGCCCCTCAATCTGATGAAACATTGGGGAGTGTGTGGCATCAGAATCGCAACGATAGACCGTACCTGGAGCAATAATACGTAAAGGGGGCTTTTTCTTAAGCATGGTCCGGATCTGAACCGGTGAGGTGTGTGTACGTAACAGCAGGTTATCATCAACAAAAAAAGTGTCCTGCATATCACGTGCAGGATGTTCTGGCGGGAAATTGAGCGCTTCGAAATTATACCAATCGTGCTCAATCTCAGGGCCTTCGGCAACAGAGAAACCCAATCCGGCAAAGATGTCGCAGACCTCTTCAATCACCTGTGTAATGGGGTGCTTAGTCCCGTAAACCTGGCGGCGACCCGGAAGAGTAACATCCATTCGCTCTGACTGGAGGCGCTCAGCCTTTGCCTGTTCTCTGGCCGTGAATAGAGCAGCTTCAAGCCTAGTTTCAATCTCGTCCCTGACAGAATTGACCAGTTGGCCTACTACTGGACGTTCCTCTGGGGCAAGAGTCCCCAACCCCTTCATCAGCGCAGTCAACTCGCCTTTACGACCAAGAAATCTGACACGTATTTCCAGAAGTGCATCTTCGCCGCAGGCTTCGGCAATGGACTGAAGGGCAAGTTGTTTCAGTTGTTCAAGCTGTTCCCGC
>MHXL01000161.1:8543-8657 GCA_001824455.1 Desulfuromonadaceae bacterium GWB2_53_15 | reverse complement strand
TCCTTCCAGCATCTTTACGGAAAAACTCCGTCAACTTCCCGCGAACAATGCCGGCATCTTCCAACACCTCAATCTCCTCGATAACATCTACCTGCTTGATCAGGGTTAGACTGT
>MHXL01000161.1:7431-8533 GCA_001824455.1 Desulfuromonadaceae bacterium GWB2_53_15 | reverse complement strand
GGCCAGCAACAGGTACTCACCACCGACTTCAACCAGAATGAGCGTCTTCTTGGGTGCAATATAACGTGTTTCCACCAGGCGGATATGCTTTGCGGCGAATCGGGTGGCTGCAGTCGTACCCAAAAGCTTACCGGAAAAATGTCGTGTAAGCAGGATCAATCCGACCACAATTATTAGGGCAGCAATCATCTGGAGAAAACTGGAAAAGAAGCTATAATCCTGGCGGATGGTCTCTTCGGCGCGGGCTAGTGTTGGCAGGCAGATTAGCAGGGCAACTACGGCACCCTTCACAGAATTTTCTCCACCCTTTCATTGGGGCTGACGATATCCACCAGTCGCACACCGAACTTCTCGTTCACTACCACAGCTTCGCCACGTGCCACCAGTTTGGAGTTGACAAAGATATCCAGCGGTTCGCCAGCCAACTTGGTTAGTTCAACAACAGCACCTTGATTAAGCTGAAGAATATCTTTTACCAGCAACTTGGTTCTCCCCAACTCCACAGTAACCTGCAGCGGTATGTCAAGGATGAAGTCGAGGTTCTTCCGGTCCAGTACTACATCATTAGCTTCAGGCTTGTCACTCACTGCTGCCCCCTTTGCTGAATATCTTGCTGATCTGTAAAGCCTTATTTCCGTGGCGTATACCCGGAACACCGAGGTATTTTGGAACGCCCTCCACCTTGACCGCAAGTTCACTGGAACACGGTTTATCAAGCATGATCGTATCGCCAGGCGCCAGATCCAGCAGTTCACGCAAGGTGATGGCAGCATTGCCCATCTCTACGGAGAGATTAAGGGGTGCTTCCAGAAGCTCCGATGATAACCGGAAGGACCACTGGGGATCGACGGCCATCAGGTCGAACTGCATCCCCGCCTTGAGTTTGTCCCGGATCGGGTCAATGGTCATGTACGGAATTGCGAAGACCATGTTGCCCGATATCTCCTCAATCTGTATTTTGAGAGACATGGTCACGATCTGATACTCGGGGGGAACAATATTCACCAGGCGAGGGTTCATCTCCATACGCAGCAGACTCATCCGGGAAGCGTAGAGCGGCGCCCAGGCTTTCTCAAGGTCCAGAAGTATGTCCTTGACGATC
>MHXL01000161.1:2644-7399 GCA_001824455.1 Desulfuromonadaceae bacterium GWB2_53_15 | reverse complement strand
GTAAGCACCAGTGTACTGTCAAAAGAGATCAGGGCCGCCCCTTTGAGCGGTTCGATCTTGAAGATGGCCATGCAGACCGGGGAGGGCAGGGTTTGGAGAAAGTCGTCAAATTTGTAGGAGCGTGCCCCGACCTTCTTGATATCCACCACTTTGCGCAGGCGATTGGAAAGGTTGACCCGGTTGTAGCGAATGAAGCTGTCATAGATAATATCCAGATTGGGAACAAATCCCTTATGGGCTTCAGTATTGAAAAGATCATAAGCAACAGCGCTGCCCTCGGTTTTCGCCAGTTCTTTTTCCGGCTCTATCCGACCGTCAAAAACGGCGTTAAGAAGGGCCTCTATCTCTGCTTTTGTGAGTATTTTTTCCATATCAGCCCGGAATGTCCCTACTGAACAACGAAATCGGTAAAATATATCTTGGATATCTGACCAGGCGGAATGTGCTTATTGACTGCCGCCAGAATCTCTTCCTTGAGCTGGTTCTTGCCCTGGATATCCTGGATATCCTGCATGGTTTTTGAACTAAGCAATACCAGGATTGCATCCCGAATCGGCGCAAGACGGCCATCAAGTACAGCCTTTACTCCGGGACCAGCCATTTCCATCTCCACCTTGACCTTCAGATAGCGCAGTTCCTGGCCATCGTAGATATTGACAATGAACGGTTCCAGCGGAAAGATATTGGCGCCGGCAGCCGCAGCGCCTTCCTTGCCGCCACCTTCTTTAGGTGCTGCTGCTCCACCATGCCCGCCACCTTCTGCTTTTGCTTCGGTCTTGGTATCTGCGCCTTCTTTTCCCGCTTCTTTCTTGTCACCCTTGCCCATCATCATAAACACGACTGCACCCAGGATGATAGCCACAGCCACACCAGCACCGATTATTATCAACTTTTTCTTGCTGCCACCGCCAGCTTCGACTGCTGCCGGGTCCTGTTCGTCCTTGGCCATGATACTCCTCCGCGGATGGATAATAAATTCAAGGGTATTGATAAGTATCGCAATATTTAGAACGATTCTGGCGTTTTTGCAACTAATTAAACTTTTGCGTGTAAAGACCTGGCAGATTTTAGAAATCTGCCAGGTCTGATGCTACCGCTCCACAATCAGATTACCGCTTCAGGTTCAGAACTTCCTGGGTCATCTCATCCGCTGTGGTGATGGTCTTGGAGTTGGCTGAATAAGCACGTTGGGTCAGTATCATCTTGACGAACTGATTTGCCATGTCAACATTGCTCTGCTCTAGCGAGTTGGAAAAGAATTTTTCCGTTGTCCCGTTGATCTTATTGTTAGAAATAGAAAATCCGTTCGTCGGGACACCGGAGGATGAATTAATCTGGTACAGGGTGCCCACCAGTTTGTCCATACCGCCCGGATTGGATGGATTGATGGCCGCGATCCTCTGGGCAGCGGCGATCTGGGCAGGAGTGGCTGTCGATGTGGGGATACCGATGGCGTTGGTCGAATTATAGTAATAGGTGTCGCCGTACTTGCCCACATAGGTGATCAAACCATCCGGATCGACCTTGGTCACCTTGCTGAAGGCCGCGGCCGAGGCATCGTTGAATATGGAGAAAGAAGTAGCGGCAGCAGTGTTATCCGTGCTGGCTGCGGCAAGGCTTGCCGCTGCGGCGGTGACTGCCGTGCCGACAGCCGTACCGGCGGTGGTAGCTGTCGTACCGGCAGTTGTGTACGCGGTCCCTGCGGTAGTGGCTGCTGTGCCTGCGGCGGTATCAGCGTCACCAAGCGGTGACCCCTTCGCTGTACCCGACGCAGTAAGGGCCGTTCCGGCAGCAGTTAGTGACGTGCCGGCAGTAGTCAGTGCCGTAGCAATGGCATTAAATGCCGCCTGCATTGCATTCAGCGAAGAATTTGCGGACGTCAGGGCATTGCCGGCCGTGGTGTTGGCCACATTGGCCGCATTGGCATTGGTATCATTGGGGTTGGCCGACAGATTTCCGGCGGCGGTTGCCAATGCTGCTGCCGCTGTTGTTGCAGCCGTGGCATTGGTGGTGGCCGTGGTGGCCAGTATCACCAAGTTCTGGGCGCTAGTAACTGCCGCAGTGGCGTCAGTTACCGCAGTGGCAGCAGCGGTAATCGAGGCGGGATCACCGCTGGACGTTGCTGCCGCTGACGCTGCCTTGGCGGCGGCCAGGCCGGTCTGGGCAGCTGCCAGCGCATTGGTGGCCGCGGTCGATGCGGCGGTTGCCGGGGTCGAATACATGGCCGGGGCGGTTGCAGGAGTCATGCTCGCCGTTGCAGCTGTGACGGTTGGGGTGAATGCGGTCAATGCAGTGGAGATTGCCGCGGCATTGTCAGTAAACTGGATCGGATTACCGGAGGTATCTACCAACTGGTAGCCGTCCGGATTGACCAGAAACTTGGTGGCATCCAGCCGGAATGCTCCGGCCCTGGTCAGGGTCGCCTGGTCCTGGCTCGTCAACGGTGCTGCCTGGGATGGCGCCTTGAGGGCGAAGAAGGAATTGCCCTGAATTGCTAAATCGGTAACTATTTCACTGCTTTCAAAAGATCCTTGGCTAAAAAGATTGTCCACTTTCTGGATCTGGGTGCCGCGTCCGATCTGGGAACTGTTGCCGATATTGACAGAAAGCATGTCGGAAAACAGCATGCGGCTACTTTTAAAACCGACAGTATTAACGTTGGCAAGATTGTTGCCGATGACGTTGATGCCTTCAGCATTGGCCAAAAGACCGGATACACCGGTAAACATTGCGGATGTGATACTCATTGTGTTGCCTCCTTGTGAGTTTGAGAGAGTTGGTTGTGTGAAACGCGTCAATCGGTCGGCGTTTCGCGGGCTTCCTCTCGGAGGACCAGCCCTGTTGCGTTTTTAAATAATTACGGCTGAATCGATGTTGGTAAAAACATTGCCCTTCAGCTGAGTCCGATCCATGGCAGTCACCACGGTACGGTTTTTAATACTGACTACCAGCGCCGAATCTCCCATCATGACCAGCGATTCCTTTCCGCCTTTCTGGGCTACACTGTTGACAGCCCCTTCGAGGTTGGCAAGGTCGTTGGCAGAGAGGGTTATGTTACGGGCCTTAAGCCTATCCTGGGCATGCTGCGAAAATTTTAAACCCTGTGCCGGCAGTTTTTCGTCAAGGACTCTGGCAAAGGTGGAGTTCCCTGTTTGCCCCGTGGTCGGTTTCTGCGGTTGTGGGCGTTCAGTCCTTATCGGCTGAATCGGATTGGGAAAAAAAATCTGGTCTACCATTTGTTATTACACCCCCTTTATGCTGATGACATCCGCCAACAATACAGAGGCGGCACCAATGGTGAGGGATGGGTTGCCATTGACAAGCGCCACGCCATCTATACGTCCGGCAGTGTAAGTTGTTGCTGCGATGGAAGCCCCTGCAGCCGTTGTACCGGTTACAGTGAAATTGTACGCTCCGGCAGGAAGCAGATCGCCGCTACTGTTACGGCCGTCCCAAGTCAAGCTGCCATCACCTGCTGCCTGCGTCCCCAAGGTGACAGTTCTTACGGCACGCCCAGCCGCATCTGTGATTGCCACAGAAGCCGAATCGGTCGGTACAGATAGATTAAACTGGAGTGACGTTGGAGACGCGCCGTCAAATGAAGCGCTGTTACCGTTTGCCTTGACGGTCTTACCGATGAACGACACGGAAGTCATGGTGTTGGTGCTGTTCTGTGCTGCCAGCAGGTTCGTCAGGTTCGTGTTGGTATTGTAGGCCTGTTCTACCTGGGTAAGCTGGGAAAGCTGGCTAAGCATCTGGCTTGCATCCGTCGGCTTGAGTGGATCCTGATTTTTCAATTGCTCAATGAACAGCTTCAGGAAATCATCCTTGTTCATGCCGATGGACTTTTTCATTGCGGCGGAGGCCGCGCTTGTATCGGTTGTTGAAGTTACACTGGTTACCACGCTAATCACCTCCTTTTAATAATGAACGTCCACCATCGCGTACTGTTTCGACGTACCATACTGCGGCACGACTGCCAAATCCACCTCCGGTATTTTGTAGCGGTACCCCGATGATGTTCCGGCCATGAACTGCTGCTGCGCCAATTGCTTCCAGCCTCTGTCATTCTGCTCAAAGCCTCGTTGTCCACCGCTCGTCACTACATTGAAGGATTCCATAGTGATATTTTGTTTTGCCAGTGTTTCCCTGAGCGACTCGGAATGCTTCAGCAGGGCATCCCGTACCAGGCTGTTTTCAGCCACAATCTCAACCTTGAGCTGCTGGTTTTCCATCTTCAGGTTAAGCTTCAGCTCACCCATATTTTCCGGAGTTAACCTGATGCACATCTGTTCGGTTCCAGGCTTGTAGTCATGACCGGCAAGATGCTCCTTAACCTGCTGTACAACGTGCTCCTTCAACTCTGCTGTTAGTGGTTCACGCACTTCTTGCGTTACAGGAACTGCAATAGACGCTGGCTGTTCTGTTTTGTGTTGCTGCACTAACATCAAATGGGCCTGTCCGTTCAAATTCCGGCCTGTGCCTTCATTTCCTTCACCAGGTGAATTTTCACCTGAATCAAGCGTATCCGGCTCTATTGTGGAACTAGGTGCCACAACTGCGGCTGGTTCCGAGATACGATTGTCATTCGCAACAGCTTGACGCAACGGGCTTCCATCCTGAACGACTTTTTCCGGATTATTTGATGGCGTTGCTGTCTCGTGGTGTACTGACAGTACCGGCCGTGTTACTGGCGCAGGACTGACAGGTTCAACTGCTACTGGTGCTACCGGGGCAGGTCGACTGACGAGATTG
>MHXL01000161.1:0-2625 GCA_001824455.1 Desulfuromonadaceae bacterium GWB2_53_15 | reverse complement strand
TACTCTCGCTAATGACGGCAGTGGGTGTTGTCGTGGTTGCTGCTGTCACCGTCGGCTGTGATGTGCTGCTCTCCGCGGCTGCGATAGTTTGTGTCGCGGGGGCCGATACCGTGGCTGGGCGTAAGGAGGTCTGGTAGTAGGCGGCCAGGACAGGTTCGCTCCGGTTCGGTTGTGTTGCTGGCGCCATGACTGGCAATACTGCTGCCAGGCTGGGTGAAGCTGGCGCTACCGTTGCAATTTGTGCTGCTGTCACGCGGGGTGCTGATGTTACTGGGTGCGTGTGTACGGGGATGTCAGCTTCTGGTGATGGACGGCTGACGAGAGGAGCAGGGGTGTCGGTTGGGATGCTCTCGCTAGCTGCAGCAGTGGGTGTTGTCGTTGTTGCTGTCATCGTCGGCTGTGGCGTGCTGCTATCCGCGGCTGCGATAGGCTGTGTCGCGGGGGCCGATACTGGGGCTGGGCGTGAGGAAGTCTGGTAGTAGACGTCCAGGACAGGTTCGCTCCGGTTCGGTTGTGCTGCTGTTGCTGAGTGTGTGACTGGTACAGGGTTGTCAGCTCTTGGTGATGGACGGCTGTCGAGAGGAGCAGGGGTGTCGGTCGGGATGCTCTCGCTAGCCGCAGCAGTGGCAGTTGTCGTTGTTGCTGCCGTTACCGTCGGCTGTGGTGTGCTGCTCTCCGCGGCTGCGATAGTTTGTGTCGCGGGGGACGATACTGTGGCTGGACGTGAGGAGGTCTGGTAGTAAGCGTCCAGGACAGGTTCAGTCCGGTTCGGTTGTGCCATGACTGGCGATACTGTTGTCACAGGGGGTGCTGTTGTTACTGGATGCGTGACTGGTACGGTGTTGTCAGTTTCTGCTGCCGGTCGGCTGACGAGAGTGGCAGGGGTGTCGGTCGGGGTACTCTCGCTAATGACGGCAGTGGGTGTTGTCATGGTTGCCGCTGTCACCGCCGGCTGTGATGTGCTGCTTTCCGCGGCTGCGATAGTTTGTGTCGCGGGGGACGATACTGTGGCTGGACGTGAGGAGGTCTGGTAGTAGGCGTCCAGGACAGGTTCGCTCCGGTTCGGTTGTGCCATGACTGGCGATACTGCTGCTGTCAGGCTGGGTGATACCGGCGTTACGACGGGCCGCATGCTGCTGTTTACTCCTGATGTTGCTGGAGTGGCAAGGGGTACGACTACCGAGGCAACCATGGCGGCCTCCGGCTGGCGATCGGGTGCTGGTACCGGACTGGCAACTAAAGGGGCTTCTGGCGTTACCGTTGCAAGTTGTACCGCTGTCACACACGGTGTTGAGGTAACAGGTTGCGCTTCTACGTCATTTGCTGAAGATATTGACAAATCTCTGGTTGTCGTTTTTTGCTGATCGGCAATCTGCGCTTCAGGCATTCTGCCTTCAAACTGCAACAACGGAACAAGTTGCGCCATGGCTGCACTTATGGCCACGTTCTGTGGATTCTGCACATGACAAAGTTGCGGACTTTCCGTATCCTCCGGAATTCTTTCCGGCGCGATTGACTCAGGCACTACAACCATCTCACCATCTGATGCAATATGTAAAACCTGTTTTACGTCAGTCGGTGTTGTGATGATTGGTTGACCCGGCTTACCACTTGATTCTGCTGGGACGTTTTCTGCCAATTGCTGAACCATTGCCTGACCCGGCACGATACGCACCGAAGCACCATTCGGGGATATATCACGCAAGATATCCGCAAACGGACTCGCCTGAAGTGCCTGGTTTTCAGCATTTACCGTTTCAGCCAGCACCGGCGCGTCCGTTTCCAGACCGGTGCCTAAAGGCATTTGCATTAACATCTGTCCAATATTCATTAGTTTTCACCTCCTTTCTTTTTTATTTTTTGGGCAAGGACAGTAATGCCCATACGGCTTCTATGCACCTTTAAGATTCTCGTTAATCCATTTCAACACCCTGGGCTGGCTCAGAAATGGAACCAGCTTGATGACGGTCTTGGTATCCATCTGGTCAAGCATTGTGATAACTGTATTTTCGTCCAGCTTGTTCATAAGTTGGCCGGCTTGTTCCGCCTTCATCTTCTTGAAAAACGCTATCATTTTCTTGCGCTTCTCATCTTGGGCCTTTTTCTGGGTTTTCAGTGAATCATCCAAACGCCGCTTTGAGTCATCAAACGACTTTATCTGTGCATCCAGTTTTTCTCCCAACTTCTTCAGTTCAACTTCCTTGGCAGCCATGGCAGCCTCTTTTTCAGCCAACTGCTGTCGGCGGGCATCCTGGATTGCCTTTTCCTCGCGAGCCGCACGGGAAGCGTTCAGCGGCGGCTGGTTCAGTGGAGCGCTTCCCTGCATCGTAGCCGCTTCGGCAGGAGTTTTCGGAGACTTCTCACTTTCCGCCCCCGCGCTCAGCACTCCAAACCTAAAGATACCCAGAGAAAGGCCGCAGACAAAAACAACAGCAAAAATGAAGCCAAGAACCCGCTTCATCTGGCTGTTTCTTCTTTTTTCTGAATGGCGATCTCATCCATGAACTCCTGCTCCTTTTTTTCCATTGCCAGCCTAAACTCTTTTGCCTTCTTGTCTTTGAGTGATTCCAGCACCTTTTTGTCCTTGGCGGCATCCATCAGAATTTCGCGCCGGTCGCTGACAAC
>MHXL01000160.1 GCA_001824455.1 Desulfuromonadaceae bacterium GWB2_53_15 | reverse complement strand
ACATGATACTAGAAGAGGCGCGCAGGGTCATACGTACAGAAGCAGAGGCTTTGCTGGCCATGATGGAGCGCATAGACAGTTCCTTTGAGAAAGCTGTGGATATGATCCTGGCCAGTAAAGGGCGCGTGGTAGTAAGTGGCATGGGCAAGTCGGGGTTGATCGGTCAGAAAATCGCCTCCACCATGGCATCTACCGGTACCCCGGCGTTTTTCCTTCACCCTGCCGAGGGTATCCACGGCGACCTGGGTATGATCATGACCGGTGATGTGGTGATTGCTATCTCCAACAGCGGAGAGACCGAAGAGCTGTTGCGCATCCTGCCGGTGATTAAAAGATTGGGAGCACATCTGGTAGCCATGAGTGGCAACGGGGCCTCGGCCCTGGCCCGGTGCAGTGATGTTTTTCTGGATGTCTCCGTGAAAGAGGAAGCCTGTCCGCTCGGTTTGGCGCCGACTGCATCCACCACTGCGGCCCTGGCCATGGGCGATGCCCTGGCAGTGGCCCTGCTGGTCCAACGCGGGTTCCGGGCAGAGGATTTTGCCATCTTTCATCCGGGTGGTTCGCTGGGTAAGAAGCTGCTCCTCAGGGTGGAGGATTTGATGCATAGCGGCGCTGCGGTTCCGCTCGTATCGGAAGATACCTTGATGAGGGATGCACTGTTCGTCATTACTGCCAAGGGCTTGGGCGTGATCGGCGTGACCGGCGCTGACGGTTCGTTACGGGGTGTGATTACGGATGGTGATCTGCGCCGGGCACTGGAAAAGGGGTATGATATCCTCAGTCAAAGCGCTGCCGGATTGATGAGGATTAATCCTAAACGCATCAAGCGAAATGAGCTGGCTGCTGCGGCACTGCAAATCATGGAGCATCACTCCATCACCTCTTTGTTTGTTTTCGAGGATGAGGACAGTTGTTCGCCGTGCGGCATCATCCATCTCCATGATATTCTCCGGGCGGGTATTGCATGATGAACGACAAACTCAAACATATCAGATTGTTGCTGCTGGACGTGGACGGAGTCATGACCGATGGCAGTATCATTTATGATGGCAGCGGCCTTGAGACCAAGTGCTTCAACGTAAGGGACGGCCACGGCATCAAGATGCTCCAGCGGCATGGCATCGAGGTTGGGATTATCACGGGGCGCACCTCGATTGTTGTGGATATCCGCGCCAAAGAGTTGGGTATTAGCCTGGTTTATCAGGGAGCCCTGAAAAAGCTGGAAAGCTACACTGACGTAAAGGAAAAGACTGGACTTGATGACAGCCAGATAGCCTATATGGGCGATGATGTCATTGATGTGCCTGTGTTGCGTCGCGTCGGGTTTGCCGCTGTTCCACTCGACGGACTGCCCGAGGTGCGGGCGGTTGCGCATTACGTATCAGCTTGTGGTGGCGGCAGGGGCGCGGTGCGTGAGGTGTGCGACATGATCCTCAAAGGGCGTGGCATGTGGGATGAAATAGCTGAACGATATGAGTTGTAAGTGCTTTATACAATCTCTGTGCCAATAACACTGGTTAGGATACGTTTTGCTGGACAGCCCACCATCCTGATGCTATGATTTCGCCATATGGTGTCGTCCGGAAAGATCAGAATTTTATTGGCCGTTCTTGTCACAGCGGCCATCGTCGGTATCGTGGCAGCAATCTCCATAAAGGGTTCACGGCGGGCTCCGATGGAGCCGGTACATCTGCAGCTTCCCCGGAATATAGATGTAGCCATGCAAAATGCCCGTTTTGCTGAGATGCGCAATGGCGCAACTGTTTGGGAGCTTGTCGCTGATCGAGCTGAATATGACAAAAGCGGTGATGTTGTCTATCTCTCCAACATCCGCATGGACTTTGCCAAGACCCGCACAGCTGGTGCCATTACGGTAACGGCTGTAAAGGGAGAATATTCCAGCAAAAGCTGTGACGTCAAGCTGCGGGGAAAGGTCCATGTGACGACCGGGACAAACGCCAGTTTCGACGTAGAGTCCATAGACTACCTTGCAGCCAAGTCGCAGTTCCGCACATCTGAAGTGGTTGCATTTCATCACCAGCGACTGGCATTATCCGCCCAAGGGATGGAGCTGAATGTGAAGGACCAGAAAGCCAGATTTCACAAGACAATTAATGCCACGGTAGCAGGCCGATAGAGACTAAGAACCTATGAAAATAATTAATGCAGTTATAATGATGATCTGTCTGCTCGCATCTCAGGCACTGGCGGCATCTCCCGCGAAGCCAGCTAGCAAGAGCCGCTCGAATCTGCCCATCACCATAAAATCCAATGAGCTGTCAACCGACAACAAGGGCAAGACAGCCATCTTCAAAGGTAAAGTGGTGGCGAAGCAGGGTGATATCACCATTTATGCGGACACGTTGAACGTCAACTATGGCGATGAAAACAATGATGTGGAGAAGATCGAGTCAAATGGCAATGTGCGCATTGTCCAGGGCAATCGAATCGGAACGTCAGCCCATGCAGTCTATGACAGCAAGCTTGGAAAAATCACCCTGACCGGGAATCCCAAAGTCATGCAGGGTGCAGATACCATTTCAGGCAAGATCATCACCATCTTCATCGATGAGGAAAAAAGCGCTGTTTCGGGTGATGGAGATTCCCGTGTTATTACGATAATTCACCCTCCAGCCAGGAAAGGTAATGCAGGTTCCCGTTGATAAAATCAGGCTCTGGACCAGCGGGCTGAAGAAAAGCTACGCTGGCCGCCATGTAGTCAGAGGGGTTGACCTTTCCATTGAAGCGGGCAGGGTGGTAGGCCTTCTGGGCCCTAATGGAGCCGGCAAGACCACTACCTTCTACATGGTAGTCGGATTAGCCCAGCCCGATAGTGGCAAGGTCTTTCTCGGTGAAGATGAAATTACCGGACTGCCTATGTATCAACGCGCTCGGCGCGGCATCAGTTACCTGCCCCAGGAGGCGTCGGTTTTTCGTAAGCTCTCCGTGGCAGATAACCTGCTGGCAATTCTGGAGACAGTGGAGCCCTGTAAGGATACACGTATTCAGAGGATGGAAGAGCTTCTGGAAGAGTTTGGCATCACCCACATCGCCAGTGCCATGGGCTATGCCCTCTCCGGAGGGGAACGTCGGCGTGTGGAGATTGCCCGGGCGCTGATCACCAATCCGGTCTTTATGTTGCTGGATGAGCCCTTTGCCGGCATCGACCCAATCGCAGTGGCGGATATCCAAAACCTGATTGTCTCGCTTAAACATCGAAATATCGGTGTGCTCATCTCCGACCATAATGTCCGTGAGACCTTGGGTGTCTGTGATGAGGCCTATATCCTTAGCGGAGGCGAAGTACTTGAGTTCGGGACGCCCGAGGAGATCACCGCCAGCCCTAAAGCGAGGGAAATTTACCTGGGAGATGATTTCCGTCTCTGATTGTTTGCAGTTTAATCTGTTATTAACCATTAGGAAGCCTTATGGCAATGGAGATGCGCCAACAACTGAAGATGTCGCAGCAACTGGTGATGACACCCCAGTTGCAGCAGGCCATTAAGCTGCTCCAGCTGACACGTCTGGAGCTTCAGGATGTTGTTCGTCAGGAATTGGAAGAAAATCCGCTTCTGGAAGAAACCGTAGAGGCCGAGGACATTCGCGAGGTAGAGCCGTTGGAGGCGGCCGAAAAGGAGAATGAGCCGGATAGTCAGGAGAATGAGTTTCACGAAGTAGAGACCGGCGAGGATACCCTGCGTGACTGGGACAGCTACCTTGATGGCTATAACTACAGTTCCGGTGAGCAGTATAGCGGCGAAGATGAACACTCCTCTTTCGAAAACCTGCTGACCCGCAAGGATACCTTGGTTGATCACCTGCTCTGGCAGCTCCATATGGGGCATTTTTCAGATCATGAAGTTGGTATCGGTGAAGAGATCATCGGCAATATCGACGAGGAAGGCTATCTGCGCGCCTCGCTGGAAGAGGTTGCCCAGACCTGTTCGGTCAATGAACTGGATGTTCTGCCGGTTCTGGAGCGCATCCAGGAGTTTGACCCAACTGGTGTGGCCGCCCGTGACCTGCGGGAATGTCTATTGATCCAGGCCCGTTTTCTGGGTATGCAGGGGAGCGTGGTGGAGCGGATTCTGCTCAACAACATCAGCGATCTTGAAACGCGCAAGTACAAGCAGATCGCCCGGGATCTCAAGGTTGATATCAATCAGGTGTTGATGGCCGCCAAGATTATCGGCGAATTAGATCCACGACCGGGAAGGGTTTTCGGTTCCGATGATGTGCAGTACATCTCAGCGGACATCTTCATTTACAAGGTTGCCGATGATTACGTGGTCATGTTGAACGAGGAGGGCCTGCCGAACCTGAAGATCAACTCCTTTTATCTCGATGCGCGGGGTAGCGGTTCAATGGATTCCCGTGCGGAGGATTACGTCAGTGAGAAAATCCGTTCAGCGCAGTGGTTGATCAAGAGTATCCAGCAGCGACAACGCACCATCTATAAAGTTGCCAAGAGCATCGTCAAGTTTCAGCGCGAGTTTCTGGACAATGGCATTGAGCATCTGCGCCCACTTGTATTACGGGATGTGGCTGATGATATTGGTATGCATGAATCCACCATCAGTCGCGTCACAACCAACAAGTACATGCAAACCCCGTTGGGTCTGTTCGAGCTGAAGTATTTCTTCAACAGCGGCCTTTCCACCAGTGAAGGGGATTTTGTTTCCTCGGAGAGCGTTAAAAACCGCATCAAAGAAATAATTGAAAGTGAAGATTCCAAAAAACCGCTTTCAGACCAGAGGATTGCCGAGATGCTTTCCGGAGAGACGGTCAATATTGCCCGACGAACAGTTACCAAATACCGGGAACTGTTAAGACTCGGCTCTTCATCGGAGCGTAAACGCCATTTTTAAACCCCGCTTTCAAGGGGCAGCAGCGCATACTAACATTCACAAGGAGGAAGTTATGCAGGTTACAACTACATTCAGGCACATGGAGCAAAGCGACGCACTCAAGACGTATGCTGAGGAGAAGCTTGAGCGGGTGGCAAAATATATCGACGAACCCACCAGCGCTCAGGTTTATTTTGCCGTAGAGAAAAAAATCCGCCACATTGTGGAGATTGTCATCAGCGCCAAGGGAGTGAATACGAAGGCATCTGAAGCGACCAATGACATGTATGCTGCCGTGGATGCTGTCATTGACAAGATTGAACGACAGCTCAAGCGCTACAAGGAAAAGATCAAGGCCCACAAGCCTAACGGCGATGATCGCGGTCGCCAGATTTCAACGAAGATCTTCCAGGCCGAGAGCATCGATGCCGCTTCCGAACCGGTGGTTATCAGGACTAAAACCGAGACTGCCAAGCCGATGTCGGTGGATGAAGCCGTTATGCAGATGGATCTGCTCCACAAGGATTTTATCGTCTTTACCGATGCTGTCAGCAGTGATATCAATGTTCTCTATCGTAGAAAAGATGGTAATTTCGGCCTGATCGAGCCACAACGCGGTTAAACCGGGAAGGAGTCGGCTGAGGACACGTGGACGTAATCAGTCTTTCCATACAGCAACTCCTGGATGATACCGAATACGGCCTAGGCTTGGACCTGCTCGCCGGTGGCCGGGGATTGGGTAACCGTGTATTCAGTTCGCGTATCCAGAAGCCTGGCCTGGCACTTGCCGGTTATACCGAGCACCTGCATCCCGATCGGATTCAGGTGCTCGGTAATACAGAAATATCCTATCTCTACCAGATCGATGACCGATTGGCATTAGAGAGTATCAAAACACTGTGCACCTTTCCCATATCGTGTTTTATCATTACCAAACAGCTTGTTCCGCCACAGTTTTTTCTTGATACGGTCGAGCTTGCCGGGATTCCGGTTCTTGGAACCCACCACCAGTCCTCCACATTTATTTCGTTGATCACCAAATTTCTCGAGGAACGCTTGCTTCCCACCACCCACCTGCACGGAGTGCTGGTGGATGTTTTGGGTGTCGGCATCCTGCTTACCGGCAAGAGCGGCATCGGCAAGAGCGAATGCGCTCTGGATCTGGTTATTCGTGGGCACCGACTGGTGGCTGACGACATGGTCTTTATCAAGAAGAAGATGCCGGCAGCATTGGTTGGCCAGGCTGAGGAGGCTATTCAGCACCTGATGGAGATACGCGGGCTGGGGATCATTAATATTAAAGATCTTTATGGGGTTTCATCCATTCGTGAGAAAAAAATCATTGACATGATGCTGGAGTTGGTTGACTGGGACCCGGATCACGAGTACGACCGCCTTGGAGTTGATGATCAACGGAGTACTATTCTGGGAGTAGAGCTGCCTCACATCATCATCCCCGTCCGCCCTGGCCGTAACCTGGGGTCAATAATCGAAGTGGCGGCCCGCAACTTCCTTCTCAAAGGTATGGGATACCATTCGGCCCGTGATTTTCAGGAACGTCTTATGTCGCGCATTGAGGTGCGGCCCTTGGGGAATGAGGTAGAGTAACATCATGCGTATCATAGTGATCACCGGCATGTCCGGTTCAGGCAAATCAACCGCGGTCAGGGCGCTGGAGGACGAAGGTTTTTACTGTATCGATAACCTGCCGGTACGTCTGTTCAAGCGTTTTGTTGATCTGATCGAAAAGTCCGGAGAGGCCTTCAAGGGAATCGTGCTGGTAGCCGATATCCGTGGTCGGGAATTTTTCAAGGGCTATGAAAATGCCTTTCAGAAGATCCGCACGGCTGGACACAGTATCGAGATACTTTTTTTTGATGCTTCTGACGAGACACTGGTACGCCGCTTTTCAGAGACCCGCCGTCGCCACCCGGTCGATGAACAGTGCACCGTCAGCGAAGGGATCCGGATCGAGCGGGAACGTCTTGCCGGGTTGCGCCAGTTGGCAACACGCATCATTGATAGCTCCGAATTCAATGTTCATCAACTCAAGGATTATATCCTCCGTATTATCCGAGGCGAAGAGGGCCACCATCCCTTTATGGTGGAGGTGCAATCCTTCGGTTTCCGTTATGGCATTCCGATGGAGTCGAGCATCGTCATGGATGTACGCTTCCTGCCCAACCCGTTCTTTGTATCCGAGCTCAAGGCATTGACCGGCCTGGATGCTGCCGTGCGGGATTATATTATGGCCAGGACTGAAACAGTTGCTTTTCTCGAGCGTTTTCTGGCGCTGGTTGACATGTTGATACCCTCCTACCAGCGTGAAGGCAAGGCATACCTGACGATCTCAATCGGCTGTACCGGCGGCAGACACCGCTCGGTAGCCCTGGCTGAGGCAACGGCACAACATCTGCAAACTTTTGTACCAACTCTAAGAATTACTCATCGGGATATTGAAAAGGGGCAGCAATGACAGGATTGGTTCTTGTAACACACGAGGGCTTGGCAGGTGCGCTACTGCGGTCGGCCGAGATGATTGTCGGAACGATCGAATGCTGCGAGCAGGTTGAGGTTGCCGCTGAAGAACGGGCGGATGATATTATGTCCCGTGTCGTGACAGCAGTGGAAAAGGTTAGTGCGGACGGTGCGATCATCATGACCGATCTGTTTGGAGGGACGCCGTCCAACATGGCCATGTCTTTTCTCAAGGATGGCCAGATAGAGGTTCTGACAGGAGTGAATCTTCCCATGATGATCGAATTCTGCTCCAAACGCGGTCGAATGGGTATTACTGATCTGGCCAGCGAATTGAGCAAGTCCGGACGTGAGGGGATCATTATCGCCGGTGAATTTCTTCGTTAGTTATCGACGCCCTGCGTGATGCTGCGTTGGCAGTAGCGAGCAAGTATTTTTTTACAATCCTATTACCTGCAAAGGATTCCGGACGTTTATATGCTTCAACAGGAATTTGTCATAGTGAATAAGCTTGGGCTGCACGCCAGGGCCTCGGCGTTGTTTGTCAAGACGGCGAGTCGCTTTACCTCCGAAATCAGACTCGCCAAGGAAGGGGTGGAGGTCAACGGCAAGAGCATTATGGGTATCATGATGCTGGCTGCCTCGAAAGGGACCACGGTACTGCTAACGGTTAATGGCCCTGACGAGGCCGATGCCATGCAGACCATAGGAGATCTGATAGTCAATGGATTCGGCGAAGAATGACATGCGTCAATTTTCCGGTGTCGCGGCCTCACCCGGCATTGCGGTGGGGATACTGCGGGTCATTGATCGCCGTCGCCTCAGCTTGGAGGAGTACAACATCGACCAAGCAAATGTGGGAGCGGAAACAGACCGGCTTAAGAGCGCCATTGCCCGCACCCGTGTCGAGTTGGAGACACTCAAGGAACAACTGCAGGAGACCGTTGGCAACGAACACCTTTTCTTTATAGATACCCACCTGATGATCCTGGCTGATGAACGGCTTGTTAGCGAATCGTCGACGTTCATCGAAACCGGCCTGATCAACGCCGAAGGGGCTCTGCAGCGTTCGCTCCACAGATACCGGGAATTGTTTGCCGGTATTGACGATGCCTACCTGCGTGAGCGCATCAGCGATGTTGAGACGGTTATCGAGAAAATCCTCTGCAATATGTCCGGTACCAGCCACGCACCGATTTCCCCTGTCAGCGGGCAGACCGTAGTCGCCGCCCACGACATTACTCCCACCGATATTCTCCAGATGGACCGCGGCCGCGTCATTGGTTTGATCACTGAGATCGGCGGCCGGACCACCCACGCCTCCATCCTGGCCAGGGCCTTTGAGATACCGCTTGTGGTTGGTGCCGAGGGGATAACTGATCTGCTGCTGGAAGGTGCGCCGGTCATTCTGGATGGTATCGGCGGCTGCCTGATTGTAAATCCGGACCCAGGCACTTTCGTTGATTACATCCAGCGCAAGCGGCATTACGAATATATTGAATCTGAACTGCTCAAGGTTGCCGTTTTACCTTCCAGAACGCTGGATGGCCACCATATCCAGCTGAGAGGGAACGTGGAGGTGCCCGAGGAAGGTGCCTCGGTGCTCAGGCACGGCGGCGAAGGGGTTGGGCTGTATCGCACGGAGATGCTTTTCATGAATCGTTCGGAAATGCCGGATGAAGAAGAACAGTTCCGGGTCTACAGCGCCATGCAGAGCGCTGTTGCTCCTCATCCGATCACGATCAGGACCTTGGATGCCGGTGGTGACAAGCTGCTGGACGGTTGTGTTCACCTGGCTGAACAAAATCCGGCCCTGGGGATGCGGGCTATCCGACTGGCGCTAAGTAAGCCGGATGAATTCAAAAAACAGTTGCGCGCCATTCTGCGGGTGAGTGCGGCGGGCAAGGTGCGCATCATGTTTCCGATGATCTCGGGGCTGGATGAATTGCGCCAGGCCAGGCTGTTGTTGGAGCAGTCCAAAGCGGAGCTGGATGCCGAGGGGATTGCCTATGACCGGGACATGGCAGTCGGAATCATGATCGAAATCCCCTCGGCAGTGGTGATTGCCGATCTTCTGGCAAAGGAGGCGGACTTTTTCAGTGTTGGCACCAATGACCTGATTCAGTATTCACTGGCCATTGATCGGTCCAACGAACATCTGGCAGGCATGTACCAACCGCTCCACCCGGCTGTGCTCCGCTCGTTGCGACGGGTTGTGGAAACCGCCCACGCAGCCGGCATTGCTGCCTGTATCTGCGGCGAGATGGCAGGTGACCCCCTTTATCTGCCGGTGTTGCTCGGGTTAGGTTTTGATGAGCTTTCCATGGGGGCTACCTCTATCCCGCGGGTAAAGAAGCTCCTGCGGCGTTGCACCCGTGAACAGGCCGTGGAGATAAGCGAGTCCTGTTTCAATTACTCCACCGCCACAGAGGTTGACCTGTACCTCAAGAGTGCTATAACGAGGCACTTCGCCGAGAGTTTCGACTGATAGGGATATTCATGACGCTGCCTACATATTTTCCCGTACTCGCCTTCATCTTCGGCACCGTCGTCGGGTCGTTCCTCAACGTATGCATCTGCCGCATGCCGAAGGATGAATCGATTGTTTCGCCCCCATCCCATTGCCCGTTCTGTGATTACCGGATTCGCTGGTACGACAATATCCCCCTGCTGAGCTACCTGCTGCTGCGGGGCAAGTGCCGCGGCTGCGGTGCGCACATCTCGCTGCAATACCCGCTGGTGGAGCTGCTTAACGGCTTGCTGACCCTGGCGCTCTTTTACCGCTTTGGCCTTTCCATCACCTTTGTTGCCCTGTTCCTGTTCTGCTCGTCACTGGTGGTGATCACCTTTATCGATATCGAACACCAGATCATCCCGGATGAGATCTCCCTGTCCGGCATCGTGATCGGGTTTATCTTCTCGTTTTTCCTGCCTTGGCAGACCTGGCTAAACTCACTGCTTGGCATCCTGCTGGGTGGTGGCAGCCTGCTGCTGGTGGCCTATGGTTACCAATGGCTGACCGGCAAGGAGGGCATGGGCGGGGGTGATATCAAGCTGCTGGCCATGATGGGCGCCTTTCTCGGCTGGAAATCCATACCGTTCATCATCTTTGCCAGCTCCCTGGTCGGTTCAATCCTGGGCATCACCATTATGCTGATCCAGAAAAAGGATTCCAAGCTAGCCATCCCCTTCGGGCCATACCTGGCCTTTGGGGCGATACTCTACATATTCTACGGCCGTCAGCTCATCCAGTGGTATTTTAGCTTAAGCGGCTTTTAAAGGGGATAGGACATGCGTCCCTTCCGACTCAACCTGACGGTTTCCATTCTTGCCTTTCTGAGCTGTCTGCTGCTGATGGCCTGGCTGCTATTCAGCCTGTTCGCCTTCCGCACGGCTGCCAATGACCTCTATGCCCAAAAGGGCGAGCACGCCCGCATGCTTCTGGCAACCTTTGTCAGCCAGTTGCCGGATACAATCCCCACCTATCCGGAAGGAATAATCCCGTTAAACTCACCAGCAGCGATCTACGCCCAAAAGTTGGCGGAAGAAGCCTCCTTTATGCGGCTTACCTTGCTGGATAGCAACGGCAAAGTCGTTTTTACCGCCGGCCGTGACAATATCGATATTTACCTGCCTTTCACCGGCAACAGGGAGGCCGCTGCCGGCAGCTTCATTCTTCCTGACGGTGCTGATATCGCCAGCATCGCACCGGTGACCCGCAATGGAGCTGTGTCCGCCAAGGCAGGGCTGGCACTCTCACTTATGGATGAAAAAGTTCGCCTGAAACGTTCGCGCCAGTTGTTTTTGGCCTATTTTGCCATTGATTTCATACTGTTGCTGGGGGTGGGCGCATTCATCCTCTCGCGCATCGTGGTAAGGCCGATCAGCCGCTTGCTGGCTGCTACGGAAAAGATCATTGACGGGCACTATGGACAGCGGGTGCGTGTTACCGGCAGCTCCGAGCTGGCACAGCTGGCCGGATCTTTTAACGAAATGTCTGAAACCTTGTTGCTCAAGGATCAGCAGGTGACAGCCCATGTGGCTGCTCTGGAAAAGGCCAATACCGATCTGCGGCAGGCTCGCGAAGAGGCGCTGCGCTCGGAAAAAATGGCCTCCATCGGTCTGCTGGCAGCGGGTATGGCCCATGAAATTGGCACTCCGCTGGCGTCCATTATGGGCTATGCCGAGCTGTTGAGCGGTGATCAGCCGGACCTTGCAGCGATGCAGGATTATACCCGCCGAATAACAGATGGATGCACCCGCATCGATCGCATCGTGCGTGGATTGCTGGATTACTCACGCCCCCGCAACAGCGCGGTCGAAGCAGTCGATGTCCGTCAAGTCGTGCTGGACACTATCGAGCTCCTTGAGCAGCAGGGAGCCTTTAAACGGATCGAATTGGTCACGCTGTTTGCCGATGCGCTTCCTTCAATCTTGGCAGATGCCTATCAGCTTCAGCAGGTGCTTATTAACCTGTTGCTTAACAGCCGTGACGCCATGCCGGATGGTGGCAAACTCACCCTTCGCTCTAAATCTGATGATTCGGCTTTGCCCGGCAGGCAGGCAGGCTGTGTGCGGATCGATGTGCTGGATAGCGGCAGCGGTATCCCGGAAGGCCATCTTAAGAGCATCTTTGATCCCTTTTTCACCACCAAGGAACCTGGTAAAGGGACCGGCCTGGGGCTTGCCATCTCGGCTCGCATTATTGAGGGATTTGGAGGCAGGATCAGCGTAAGAAGCGAGGTTGGCAAGGGCAGTTGTTTCACGCTGTTGCTGCCGGTTGCCGCTGCGCAAGGAGCGAAACTATGACCGGTGCAAAACATATTCTGGTTATCGATGATGAAGAAAACCTGCGTCATATGCTCTCGCTCATGCTTGCCCGCCAGGGCTACCAGGCGCAAACAGCGGCCGATGGTGCCGAGGGACTGCGCTGTTTGCGGGAAAAGGTCTATGACTTTATCCTCTGCGACATCCGCATGCCGGAAATGGATGGCAAGACCTTTCTAGTCAAGGCGCTGGAAGACCATGCCAAAGCTCCCATCATCATGATGTCGGCTTACGGCACGGTAGATATCGCTGTGGAGTGCATGAAGATGGGGGCCTATGACTTTATCTCCAAGCCGTTCAAGAAAGACGAAATCGTCATGGTTCTGAAAAAGGCAGAGGAGCGTGAACGGCTCAAGGCAGAAAACAGCCAGATGCGTGAGGTCATGGCCGGGAGAAACATTTTTTCCGGCATCATCAGCCGCAATAGCATCATGACGGAGATCTTCGGACAGATACGCAAGATAGCCGACCTGAAGACGACGGTGCTGATCCTGGGCGAATCCGGCACCGGCAAGGAGCTGGTGGCCAGTGCCATCCACCGCAATGGCAACCGGGCAAAAAGGCCCTTTGTGGCGGTCAATTGCGGAGCCATCCCGGAAAACCTGCTTGAAAGCGTATTGTTCGGCCATGTACGCGGCGCCTTTACCGATGCGGCCAATGATCAGGCCGGGCTGTTTGAAGAGGCCGATGGCGGAACGCTTTTCCTGGATGAGATCGGCGAGATGCCGCTGAGCTTGCAGGTCAAATTGCTGCGGGTGCTGCAGGAGGAGGAGATCCGCCGGGTTGGTGCCGGTTCGTCACGCAAGATCAACGTACGGGTGGTCTCGGCTACCTCGCGCGACCTTGAGGCGGATGTCAGGTCTGGTCGTTTCCGCGAGGACCTCTATTTTCGCCTGAATGTCTTTTTCATCCAACTGCCTCCGCTCA
>MHXL01000159.1:21655-27951 GCA_001824455.1 Desulfuromonadaceae bacterium GWB2_53_15 | reverse complement strand
CGTTGCGACCAAGGATCAGGCAGCCAACAAGGCCCTCATCAGCACTATCGTCCGTGAGCGCCGTTCAAACTTCCTTTCCACCGATTTTATCCTGTAACCAAGGCAGCCTGCTGACATGAGATGGAAATTTGCAAACTGGAGGATCACCCAGAGAAAGCTATTTGCTTGTTATGGATTCCCTGCTATAGTATGTCAACCGGCAAGTAATGAAATAGATTTAATAGAATGTGGCAAGAATCGATACCTGTAGATCTAAAGTTTCATGATGACGGTTCCGATATATTAAGTACGGAGGCTAACATGAACAGCATCAACAATATCACTGAAAGTGCATTGAAGGCTTTTGGCACAAGTCAACAGGTAACCGCTCATAACTTGGCTAACCTGAATACAGATAGTTTCAAGGCTTCCAAGGTTACGCTCCAAGAGAATGGCAGCTACGGAGTGAATGCAGCGGTGTCTGGTACTGATGACCAGGTTGACATTTCCCGGGAAGCGATAAATCTCATGACAAATACACATGGTTTCAAGGCAAATCTCAAGGTTCTCACTGCAGCTGACGAAATGGCAAAGGAGCTGTTGAATATCAAAGCATGAGATTCTCTCGAAAATAAGCGGGACCGTAATGAAATTATGAAGGCTGTACATCAGAGTACGGCCTTTTCCATTTTCAAAAGCGTGCTTCGTAGAACCCAGGACTTAGTCATTCCTGGTTGATGTAAATAATACTGGGCCATTACATTCAAAAAAACAGACCTTTGATCTGCCCATTAATGAGGAATAATTCTACTGATTCTTATGAGTTATCCACTTATTTGCGTATTTTTCAGCACCACAAACATAGTGCTGATTAAAAAATACTGCATACAGATGCAAAATATCTATTGACAAGCTATTACAGCTAGTTGCGAACGTGATTATTTGTTGTGCAAGCTGTAAAAGGAGTGGATATTACGTTGCATTTTTGTGACTTATCCACAATTACGACAAAGTTATCCACAGGCTTTGTGGAAAGCATTTTCTTAGCTCCTCAGATTAGATAAGCGAGCGTTGCCAGTTCCATTTTATCCCCCTCTTAACCCCATAAATGGAGACTACTCATGAGCATTCTATTTTCACCATTCAGCTTAAAGTCAATCACGTTTCGCAACCGGATATTTGTTTCACCCATGTGTCAGTATTCCTGTCACGACGGTTTACCCACAGACTGGCATCTTGTTCATCTTGGCAGCCGTGCCGTGGGTGGAGCGGGACTGGTTATGGTCGAGGCAACCGCGATTAGCCCCGAGGGGCGTATCAGCCCGGACGACTGCGGCATCTGGAGCGATGCCCACGCCGAGGCGTTTCTGCCGATCACCCGCTTCATACGGGAGCACGGTGCTATTGCCGCGATCCAGCTTGCCCATGCCGGTCGCAAGGGATCATGTACTTTGCCGTGGCTTGGCGGTGGCCCGCTGGGTATGGAGGCGTGCGGCTGGCAGCCGCTAGCACCCAGCTCCGTCCCGTTTGACGAGGGGCATCCCGTTCCCCGCGCCCTGACTCCGGACGAGATGGACGTGGTAGAAACCCAGTTCCGCGCCGCAACGCGAAGGGCGCTGGCCTCCGGATTCCAGGTGGTTGAGGTGCACATGGCCCACGGCTACCTGCTTCACGAATTCCTCTCTCCATTGGTTAATCAAAGGGACGACAACTACGGCGGCAGTCTGGAAAACCGGGTCCGCTTTCCACTGAGGGTGGCCCGGGCAGTGCGTGAAGAATGGCCGGTGGAACTGCCGCTATTTGTGCGGATTTCGGCTACTGACTGGGTTGAAGGGGGCTGGGACATTGATCAGTCGGTAATTTTGGCCCGACAACTGAAGGAGATTGGGGTGGATCTTATTGACTGCTCTTCAGGGTTTGCGGTGCCGGATGAGCCGGTTCCCTTTGGTCCCGGCTTCCAGGTTCCTTTTGCGGCCAGGGTTCGGTCTGAGGCCGGGATTGCCAGCGGAGCGGTCGGCTGTATCACCGAGCCGGTTCAGGCTGAGCAGATAGTGGCCACTGGTCAGGCCGATGTCGTTCTGTTGGGTCGGCAGATGCTGCGCGATCCATACTGGCCGCTCCATGCCGCCACGGCGCTGCAGGTGGACGTGCCCTGGCCTAATCAGTATTTGCGGGCAAAATAATCTTGGTTCATCGCTGACCCGCGCTGGGCACAACTGACTTTTATGAAACAAAAAAAGCACACGCCGGTTTGATCGGTGTGTGCTTTTATGCAAGCAGTGTTGTGCTGAATTTGGTCTAGTGGCTGGTATCCTGGCTTTCTTCCGAGCTGTTGATGTAGCGGTAAAACATTGGGAACCCGACGAAGAAGGCTACACAGATCAGGTATTCCACACCTTTAATATACTGGTAATAATCTACCAGGGTGAACACTTCCTTGATTTCCCCTACTGATGCGAATAATTCCATGGCCTGACTCCTCTCCGAATAATTTGTTTTATGCGTCTGTTTATAATCAGCCGGTCAATAATTTTGTATTGAATCTCTTAGTGCTTTGCAGTGGCGGTATCTTTTTCTTTGCTGCTGGCGGCACCAGTGATTATGCCGTATAGGGTTATTATGGCCGGGACGCACTGGATAACAACCACCATAGCGCAGAATCCGAGGAACAGGAGGATCAGGGGACCGCTAATAAAAACCTTGCTGGTTGTTCCGGATGATGCAAGGGCTGCTGTACTGGTTACGAGGCTGAGAGCAACTGCGCTGAATACCGCTGTCAGAGTTTGATTTGTTTTCATGGCGATCTCCTTTTATTTTGTAATATCTGCTGTATGCCAGATGAAGCGTTCTTGTTTTTTAGTAATGCATCGGCTGTGCCAAAAGAAATATTTAATGTGATATTGGTCATAATCTGCTGTAATTACTGTAGTTATTTAATTAAATACTTTTTGAGAGTTAACGGCCTGCTGAGTATGAGAAAGAGAATAGTATAGGAGATATATACTATCATCGGAGGGGAGATATGTATGGCTGCTGTGACATTATTTAGTTAATACAGTAGGTTATGCGGCAGGGCAATGCTGGTTGGTGCATGTATGCTAAAAACATACATGCATAAAGGTAACCTCGGATCGAAAGATTATTGGCCAAAGCTGAAAGCGTAAGGGTGGGGCTGGCCGTCGAGCGAGGGCTTGCGGTCGCCCCAGCCTGTGCTATCGTTACAGAAGGTAATTATACCGGCCAGACTCTGCTGAAGAGGAAAAGTTCGTTCACAAACAATTCTCAAGATATGCAGAAAGAATGGCTTCCAGCTTACCAGAAAGGAGAAACCGCATGGATAAGAAAGAGGACTACCTGAAGAAATTGGAAGCGCAACTTAAGGAGTGGAAGGCAAAGATCGATACGCTCGAAACAAAGACTTCCATGGTTTCCGCGGAGGCAAGGGCCGAACTTATGCGGGAAATAGAGGGGTTGCGCAGTAAAAAGGCAGTATATAAGGAAAAATGGAGCGAGCTGCAAAAGGCTGGCGGCGAGGCCTGGGACACAACAAAGGAAGGGGTGGAAAAGGCTGCCGGCGAGTTGAAGCAAGCCTTGGACAAGGTAGTTGCCCGCTTTAAGTGAACGCATCTGTTAGTGACCATTGTGTTGCAGGGAGGCGGCATGCCACAGGCTGACGAAAAGAGGCAAACGCGGCTCAAAACGTTGCTGTTTAACGAAAAGCGCCAGCTCTGGAATGAACTGCGGACAGAGCTGTTTGAGAAACTGGGTGAAGGGCTGCACACCCAGTACGATATCCCCCAGGATATCGGTGAGCAGGGAATGCTCGCCCTGTTGGAAGACACCGGACTGGCAGTAATCGATATACGCCGGGAGCAACTGACGCAGATGGAGGAAGTGCTTGCAAAGTTTGAAGAAGGAAACTACGGCATCTGTGAGGATTGCGGGGAGGAGATCGACGAGGCGCGTCTGCGGGTGGCCCCGTATGTACCGTGTTGCGTCAGCTGTCAAAAACAGCGGGAAGGGCCGGCTTCATTGCCTGGGTTGACCTTGTAGCGCAGTGGGAAAGACTGGCAATTGACCGGCTTTTCGCATCTTGAAACGCCAAGGATGGAGATGAATGAAGATCAGAATCTTCATGCTGCTTCTGTGTGTCTGCCTGCATTTGGTCGCAACGAAGGTAATCGCATCAGAGGGTGGAACCACCGAGATGGACTGCCCGTCGGGTGTTGCCCAGGATTCAAACGGTGTCTGTTCCGAGCCGGGCGGCATTATCTCCCCGGCTGTTCCCGAGGGGTCGCATCCTTTGCAACCGCAGCAAAGTAAGCAGGAAGATACAAAAGATGTTCAGAAAGATTTTCATCGCACAAAGCTAAAGCCTGCCAGGCAGCCGGCAGATTCCAATAAAAAGATCATCGTCTATTTTTACTGGGGAAGGGGCTGCCCCCATTGCGAAGAGGAAAAAACTTTTTTTGCGGATCTGAAGCGCGCTCTGCCATCCCTGGAGATCAGGGACTACGAGGTTTGGTACAACCATGACAATGCCGGACTAATGGAAGCCATGCTGCGGGCTTATGGCATGCGCTCCTCCGGAGTCCCGGTCACGGTCATCAATGACAGGGTATTTACGGGATTTACTGCCCAGTCCATGTTCTCCATAGAAAAAGCAATCAAGGAATGCAGTATTAGGGCCTGCGTAGATCCGGCGGATCGGTTCAGAAAAACTGATCCGGCACAGGTCCCACAATTGCTGCCCCTCGATTCAGGAACCACTCCAACAGCCGAAAAGATGGAAACGGATCCATCCGTCAACATCCCGTTTTTCGGTCCCCTCGATGCCCGCAGCTCCTCTCTGCCGGTGCTTACGCTGGTCATAGCGGGCATGGACAGCTTCAATCCCTGTGCATTCTTTGTGCTCCTTTCCCTGCTCGGCCTGCTGGTGCATGCCCAATCACGCAATAAAATGCTCTTGATCGGCGGGATTTTTGTGTTCATTTCCGGTTTCATCTATTTTCTGTTCATGGCGGCCTGGCTGAACCTGTTTCTGATAATGGGCCATGTTGAAGTCATTACCACCATCGCGGGGTGCGTCTCGGTGGCCATTGCCGCGATCAACATCAAGGATTTTTTCCTGTTCAAACAGGGTGTCTCCCTGAGCATTCCCGACAGTGCCAAGCCTAAGCTGTTTGACCGGATGCGAAAATTGGTGCATTCCAGCTCACTTGTGTCGCTGGCGATCGGGACCACCGTGCTGGCGATCGTCGCCAATTTTTATGAACTGCTCTGCACCGCCGGATTTCCCATGGTCTTTACCCGGATTCTTACCCTGAACAAGCTAACAACATCAACATATTACCTGTATCTTGTCCTGTATAATTTTGTGTATGTCGTGCCATTGTTTCTTATCGTACTGGGATTCACATTCACACTTGGCCGCCGGAAGTTGTCCGAATGGCAGGGAAGGTTCCTGAAACTCGTCTCAGGCGTCATGATGCTCGGGCTTGGTGCTGTCCTCCTCACCAATCCAGCGCTCATGAATAACGTGCTGGTTTCGTTGATCATCCTGATATCGGCGTTGGGCGGATCGCTGCTGGTGGCTATGGTGATGAGAAGATGGGGAGATGTGGCCCGATGAAGCAGATCCCCAAAAAACCTGCCGTCCCTCGCACCGCACAGGAAACTATCCGCCACGCGATTATCGATCTGCTCCATGAGCAGACATTTTCGGCAATGGAAATATCGGCCGAGGTTCGCATACCGGAAAGAGATGTCTGCGACCATCTGGAGCATATTCGCCAGACTATCCATGTCTCCGGCGCCGTGCTGCAGGTTACGCCGGCCGAATGCCGCAAGTGCGGCTTCGTTTTCACCAAGCGCGACCGCTTGTCCTCTCCCTCCAAATGCCCGGTTTGCCGTAACGAAGCAATCCTCGAACCGCTGTTCAAGATCCGGCAGATGAGCCACTGCTGACATGATACCGAAGAGCAGCATGACGGGAAGGCCCCATGGAGCGCGCCGACACGAAGAGGCTGAAAAAACTAGTTGAGGATATGAAGGGTTGTGTTAGTGCAAAGGTGCAACCATGACACGCTACCTGGAGTTATTAACCATTTTCGTAAGCCAGCTCTTCATTATTGTCGATCCTCTGGCCGGCATCCCTACCTTCCTTGCCATCACCCCGACGAAGACGAGGCTTGAACGTCGGGCCATTGCCCGGCGAAGCTGCATAATTGCATGTCTTGTTATAGTCCTCTTTATCGTGGCCGGGTCTTCCATCCTGGGCTATTTTGGCATCAAAACCTCGGCAGTCCAGATTGGCG
>MHXL01000159.1:19548-21649 GCA_001824455.1 Desulfuromonadaceae bacterium GWB2_53_15 | reverse complement strand
TTCTTCTTTTCATCATCTCCCTTGAGCTTCTTTATGGCAGGACAACCGGGACTGAGACGAGCAGCCGGGAGGAGCGCCTTGCCGAAGAGAAGGAGGACGTGTCGGTTACCCCGCTTGCGATCCCGCTTCTTGCCGGGCCGGGAGCCATTGCCACCACCCTGGTTTTTGCCGGTCGCGCGGACAGTATTTTATCCATTGCCGTACTCGCGGTGGGCGCCGTTATTGTATTTGTTATTGTTTATCTGTTTCTGCACTGGGCTGACGAGTTGGCTAAGCTCATCGGCGCTCTTGGTATGAAAATCATTTCTAGGATTGTCGGGCTTCTCCTGGCCTTTATTGCTGTTCAGTATGTCATCGATGGTGTCAGAGGCTTGTAGGGAAACAATAAACCAGAAAAAAGCTGTCAGGACACGCGGACCTTGCTGCCGCAGGTGGTACACTCCCATCCGTATTCCTGCTCCGGGGGATAACCATAAAATTCCACGCCATTCCAGGCCGACCATACAAAGGTACGCTCTTCTTCGCAGTCAGGACAGTACAAGGATGTCTTATCGCCCAGTTTTTCGTCAAGTGCATCTGTCATGGTGATCTCCTTCCATAGTTCCGCCTTCCGCTCCCTTTAAACCGCCAACTACCGTGTCCATGTCACCCTATGTTGATATTATAGCTCGTTGTTTTAGTTTTTCACGCGCATTGCGCGACTTTACTTAATGCTATGTCGCTGTATGATTTAAAATAAAACTAATGTTGCGTGGTGAGGGAATGGAACAAGTTATGTAATGAGAAAGCCCCCCCGGGGGGGCGCTGGTGTAGATAGGGATTGATAAGACTTTTGAAGAAGCGAACCTTGTTAAGCATAAGGGGTCAGGTCTCAAACGCCTACAACATGCAATACGAACGGAATATGAGAATAGGGTTGAGACCTGACCCTTCAGGTTTTGTATTCATGGATGTCTCGTAAGATTTCAAGATCGGAGGGAAACCCCATGGTCAAGACGGCAGGCTGTCTGGACCACTGGAACAAGGCGCCTTCACGTGGTGCCAAACGCATTCCTGCCGCAGCAGCCAAGGCAGACCCCGCGTTGATTAAGCCCGGCATGGCCTTCATCATGGATCATGGCGGAGGATTGGGCCATGCGGGGCTGGTGGAAAAGGTTGCGGGAGGGTTGCTCACCACCTTGGAAGGGAACACCGACGCCAGCAAAACCAGAGAAGGGGGCGGCGTCTATCGGCTCATCAGAAAGGTCGGTGAGATCAACAAGGGGTTCATTGCTTATTCCGGCGTGTGACGCGAGATGACCTAATAAAAAAACAGACAAAAGGAGGCAGCCATGGCGAAAAACACGACGAGTCTCACCGCGAAAAAAGGCAGGGTGCTGAACGCCCGCCGGGACACTATCGATTTCCGTGACCGGATGTATGAGCCAACCCTGGTGGAAGTCCCCACATTTCGGGATCTGAAGGAGTACCGCACGGCCAAGGTGCCGATTCTCGACCAAGGGGCCGAGGGGGCCTGTACTGGCTATGGCCTGGCAACGGTGGTGAACTACCTGCTTCGGACCCGGAAACAAAAGCCGAGCGATGTGACAGTGAGCGCAGACATGCTCTACCGGCTTGCCCGGCGCTACGACGAGTGGCCGGGGGAGAACTACGACGGCTCCAGCGCCCGTGGTGCCATGAAGGGATGGCACAAGCATGGGGTCTGCGCTACTGCTACCTGGACATCGGCCAAGAAACGACTGACCGCCGAGGTCTCGGACGAAGCGGTCCACAACCCGCTCGGCTCCTACTACCGGGTAAACCACAAGGATCTGGTGGCAATGCACTGTGCCATCACTGAGACCGGCATCCTCTATGCTACTGCCAATGTACACGAGGGGTGGGACATGGTGACCAAGAACGGCATCATTCCACTTAAGGAACAGATGCTTGGCGGCCACGCATTTTCCATCGTTGCCTATGATGACCAGGGGTTGTGGGTCCAGAACTCCTGGGGCGAGAGCTGGGGCATGGAGGGATTTGCCAGGATCAGCTACGACGACTGGCTGGCCAACGGCACCGACGTCTGGGTCGCCCGGCTCGGCGCACCTGTGCATATTTC
>MHXL01000159.1:15195-19528 GCA_001824455.1 Desulfuromonadaceae bacterium GWB2_53_15 | reverse complement strand
ATATCATCAGCCTCGGCAACGACGGTCTGCTCAAGACCGACGGCACCTTCGGCAACGATAACACGGACGTCCAGGAGATCATCGGCAACTGCGCAGGTAAAAAGGTCGTTCTCTACGCCCATGGCGGACTCGTCAGTGAGGAGTCAGCGGTGCAGGTGCTGGCCGACTTTCTGCCGGTCTTCGGGGCCGCCGGTGTTCATCCGATCTCCTTCATCTGGCACAGCGATTTCTGGACGACCCTGGTCAATATCATGAAAGAGGCCCTCGGCATGCGGAGGCCGGAGGGGTTCCTTGACAGCGCCAAAGACTTCATGCTCGACCGCCTCGATGATGCCCTGGAGCCGATCGCCCGCACCATCGGCGGCAAGGCCCAATGGGACGAGATGAAGGAGAATGCCCTGGGAGCGACTACCAACATGGTCGGTGGAGCGCGCCTGGTCGCCGACAGATTGATGGAACTGGTCAAAAAGTACCCGAAGACCGAAATTCATCTCATCGGTCACAGCTGCGGGAGTGTCTTTCATGCGCCGCTGGTACAGCTGCTCGCCTCGTCCGGGGTGCCCATCAAGAGCTGCACCCTCTGGGCGCCGGCCTGCACGGTGGATCTGTTCAAAACGAGCTATCTGCCGCTCATCGGCAAGAAAGGCGGCATCGAGAAATTTGCCCTGTTTACCATGGACGACAAGACCGAGCAGGATGACAACTGCGGCAAAATCTACAACAAGTCGCTGCTCTATCTAGTGGCTAACGCCTTTGAGAAGGAACCGCGCATCCCTCTCTTCCGCAATGGCGTTCCGATTCTGGGGATGGAGAAGTTCGTCAATGCAGACGCTCAAATGAAGGCATTGTTCGCCGGGGAAAATGCCGATTGGATTCGCTCGCCGAATAATAACGCCGGGAATCCCGAAGACTACTCGACCTCGCGCCATCACGGCGATTTCGACAATGACAAGGCAACGGTAGCAGCCACGCTGCAGCGGATTACCGGCAACGAAGCAGCGACAAAGCTCTTCCGGGTGCGTAAGAGTGCGATGTGCATGAGTACTCAGCGGAGGTTGTTGGAGAAATGAAAGAGCTGGGATAGTGGCACTCTCTCATCGAGCTGTTGGCAAAGGTGTCGGATACCGCGTGAACTGCTGCGTGGAGCTGAGAACGGCACTCGGGGCGACGGGGGGCACGCTGATGGTCTCGTTGTGCTAGGGGCGAGGGCCGAGGCGATTCCGCTGGCAGATTGGAGACACTCTCAGGGAGCGTCCCTATTTCCCCTTACGCGCATTGATTGCAGTTCGTAGAACGCCTTGATCCAACGACCTTCACGCTTGCTGATGTGCCTGACAGCGATATACTTAGATATCGGATGGAGTAGATTTTAACGAAAAAGGAGAACTGACATGGCTATAATCAAGTGGGAATCAGACCTGCAGGCGGCAATCGAGCTGGCCCGGAAAGACCACAAGCCGATCTTTCTCGACTTCTGGTTCGATGGCTGACTCGGCTGCATCGCCATGAATACGGGTCCGTATTCGGAAGAGAAGGTGCAAAAGTATCTGCAGAGCGAGTTTATCCCGGTCAAGAGCCAGTGCTTCTGGGATACGCGGACAGAGATGATGAAGCAGTTCGACGTTACCTGGACCCCCACATTGCTCGTGCTGGATTCGAGCGGCAAGGAGCATCACCGGACAGTGGGGTATGTCCCGAGCGACGATTTTATGGCGCAATTGAAGCTCGGCATTGGCAAGACGTTCTTCGACCGTTTCCGTTTTGCCGAGGCAGGCGAGGCCTTTGGATCGGTTATCGAGCAGCATCCCAGCGCCGGGGCGGTTCCGGAAGCGATGTTTTTCCTCGGTGTGGCAGGTTACTGGAAAACCCATGATCCCAAGGCGCTGCGCCAGGCCTACGACATGCTCATCACCCGGCATCCAGCCAGCGAATGGGCCCGCCGGGCGGCACCCTACGAGCAGATTTTACTTTCATAATGTGAATGAAAATGCCGGTATCCGGCAGCCTGATTCTTACGAAAATAAGGAACAATTTAGGTCAGAACTGCTCATCTAATGCTTTTCATATGTTGTATGCCTGTCTGACACCGTTGTTATTTCTGGGGAGATGAGCAGTTTCTGCTATTTATTATATCAACAGAAGGGAGAAGAAGGCATGAGCAGACCCCCTGTCTGGCAGATGATCAAGGAGGCTATACAGGCTCTTAAAGGAAAAGCAACTCTGGTTAAAAATTATTGCCCTCATTGTATTCTTCTACCAAGCAATAAAGAGGAGTTAAACGTATAATGCGCCAGAGCGTCTAAGGGACATTGTTGATTTGTTGGCTAACATCAGTAATAGCCGGATAAAATCAACAAATCAGCTACGTCCGGCTTTTCTAAATGCGTTTCTTGTTTTTTATTGTGTCATTTCCTCCTATAGATCCCCATCAATTCCCCCTGGGCGATGATGTGCCCGTGCATGGCGTGTTCGAGGACTGCCTTGGTGCTGGCCGGCGCCAGGTTCAAGATGGTGTCGAGGGCATAGAGCTTGAAAAAATACCGGTGGGTTCCGGAAGGGGGGCAGGGGCCGCCGTAGCTGTTTCGCTTCCAGCTGTTCAGTCCCTGAACAGCTCCAGCAGGCAGGCTGCTCTCCTTGATCTCCCGCGTTTGCGCTGGAATGTTCCAGAGCACCCAATGTACCCAGGTTCCTGCCGGAGCATCCGGATCGTCCATGATAAGGGCCAGTGACTTTGCACCAGCCGGTACTTCTTCGATGAGCAGCGGCGGGCTGATGTCCTTGCCGTCACAGGTGTAGCGCTCCGGAATTTCAGTATTATGTGCAAATGAGTTGCAGGTGATCTTCATGTCGGACATTTTCCTAGTCTCCTTTGCCATAAGGGTAGCCGGCATGAGGATGCATGCCAGCAGGACCAGTCGTAGCAGGGTTCTTTTTTTCACTTGCCGGCTCCTTATTCGCCGAACACTCGATAAATTAAGAGTTGTTTTTACCTGAATAAGGCATTTAACCGTAAATGAACGCTGATAAATCAAAATCAGCAGTATCCGGTTTGGTCTTTAGCATTTGGTCCCCCTCCTTCCTGTAAGGAGGGGTTAGGGGTGGTTGCCTTTGATTTTAATCAATCTGAAGGATCAAAAACTAAAACCTTACCACCCCCAGCCCCTCCTAAAATAGGAGGGGAGCTTGCAAACCTTTAGCAAGCTTTGCAAATATCTCTGTGTGTCGTTTTCAAGCTGCAACGGGACCCATGCCGAGCAGTTGCGCCAATTCCCTGGCGTTTGCCGGGGCAAATGCTTCGGCATCGTTGTTGAAGTAGATGTACACGTCTTTGCCCCCCTCCAGATATTTCGTTATTCTCCCGGCATCGGCCAGCAGCTCTTCGTGGGAGTAACAACCTGTGTAGTCTCCGCCGCGGCCGTGCCGCCGGAGGTAAACGAAACCGGCTGTCAGCGGCAGCTCCGAAATAAAATCAGGCCAGTCGGCCATGCAGAGGGCAACCCGGGCCTCACGGCAAAGAGCAATGACCTCCTCGCAACACCAGCTTGCATGTCTGAATTCCAGGGCATTTCTTGCTGGATAGCCGGCCAGCAGTTCAAGGAACAGCTTCAGGCGTTCAATATTGCAGGCTAAATCGGGAGGTATTTGCCAGAGGACTACCCGGAGCTTTTCACCGAGCAGTAGCACCCCTTCAAAGAAGCGCGCCAGTGGTATCTCAGGGTTGGCAAGCCTTTTGATATGGGTGATGAACCGGCTTCCCTTGACGCTGAAGGTGAAGCCGTGTGGTGATGCCGCTTGCCAGCGCGCAAAGACCTCCGGCTTCAGCGTGCGGTAGAAGGTGACATTCAGCTCGACGCTGGAGAACGTAGCGCAGTAATAGTCGAACCAACTTTTTTGCTGGAGCTTGTCAGGATAAAAGCGTCCATGCCAGTGCGGGTAACTGAAACCGCTGCAGCCGATGAACAGTTCGGGCATTTCAACCCTCCGTTTTCAGCCAGGGAAGTCAAGGCTGGGTAAGGTTAACTATACTGCAAGAATGATTACGCGCAATTGGCCCGCATATACAATATCGGTCATGGCCGGGTTGAACCGGATGATGAAACGGATCGGAATGGTAAATGAAGTCTTTGATCAAAAACAGCCCTCTTTACGGCCGAGGGGCTGGGATTGAACGTGAAAGATGTGGAGTCCTCGCCGGGATGTCTTTGGAAGAATTGGCTCGGGGTCACCCGGAGGGCATAATTTTTAACTTGATTTTTATTTTACGCATATGTAATGTTGACAAAGATTATAAACATATACGATTGGCAAAGGTACACGATAATACTAAACTATC
>MHXL01000159.1:11943-15147 GCA_001824455.1 Desulfuromonadaceae bacterium GWB2_53_15 | reverse complement strand
ATAAAGGAGGTGATTAATCGCAATCAAGTCTTAGCACCAGTTAAGGCGAACAAATATACCGGCCGGCTTTGCGCGCCCAAATTCGGTATAAACAGAATTGATAACGACAATACTAAACCATCCGCGAGGGTGGGGCGGAAAGCCTATAGGGTCTTAATAAGACAGCCGGGTTGCCGAAATATCACACGATATCGGTCCCGGTTTTTTTGTATGCAGATTCTCCGGGGCCATAAACCAAGTACATGGAGGACGTGTGAAAGAAAAGAAGAAATCATCATTTCAGCACAGTGATGGAGAACAGGTGAACGAGGGATCGTTTCGTTCCGAGCAAACAACAAAAGGAGACATAATGAAGAAATTCAGTACAGTATCCGCGCAGTTCTTTTTTGCATTGGCGCTGGCAGCAACGCCTCTGATAGCTTTTCAGCTGAACGGGACGGAAGCTTATGCTCAATCATCTTACTTTACCAGCCGAGGCTGCGTAAATTGCCATTCCACACCAGTCGTCGCCACCTGCGCCGGATGCCATCAGCACAGCGGAACCCTTACTGCAACAAAGAACAAGACGACTTCCTATGCCCCCGGAGAAACTGTAACTGTAACCTTGTCCGCTTCAGGTGCGCGGACCGGCTGGATTGGCGCACGGCTCTACAGCCAGACCGGCGCAGAAATCGCACGCTCCAGCGGCAACCAGAGCGGCATGGGCGGTTCAGCAATCTACCCGGTGGTACTCTCGGCTCCGGCTCCGGCTACGGCAGGTACATACACCTGGAGGGTTGCCTATGTCGGTAATGTAAACGGCACCGGCTCTGGCGATGTCCACAGCGAGAAATCGGTCAACGTCTCCATTACCGTTGCCTCGGCAGCCGACACGGCAGCCCCGGTCGTAAGCTTCACCCTCCCGGCCACCGCCACCAGCCTGACCGTGCCGGTTTCCAGCCTTAGCGCCACCGACAACGTGGCTGTGACCGGCTACCTGGTCAACAAGAGCGCCACCCCACCGGCAGCCTCCGCCACCGGCTGGACAGCAACCGCCCCGGCCAGCGTGATCGCGGTTGCCGGCAGCAACACCTTCTACGCCTGGGCCAAGGACGCGGCCGGAAACGTCTCGGCCGTCAAGAGCGCCAGCGTGACGGTCACCACCGCACCCGCAACCGACACTACTCTGCCGGCACTGACAATTTCCTCACTGGCCAATGGATCGTACACTAACAAAGTAACGTTAAACGTCAGCGGCCACGCAAGCGACGCAGGCGGCATCAAATCCGTCACTGTCAACAACCAGGCAGTCACCGTCAACGCGGATGGCTCCTTCAGCTTCGCTCTGACTCTTGTAGCCGGCGCAAACACTATTAAAACCATTGCCACCGATAACGCCGGCAACCAGCAGGTCGATACCCGCACCGTAACCTACGATCTGAATGCACCGGTACTCGCGGTTTCCGCACCGGCCGACAACAGCAATACCATCCAGTCGTTCATTACCGTAACCGGCACTGTCAGCGAAACCTCAACGGTCTCAATCAGCGTAAACAACGGCAGCCCGCAATCGGCCGCCATCACCGGTAATACCTACAACGCCACCGTAAACCTGTCAGCGGGAGTCAACACCATCGACATCACCGCCACCGACCAGGCAGGCAATACTTCCAGCGCCAAGCGAACGGTAACCTACGAAAACAGCAACAGCAAGTTTACCCTTGCGGTTGTCTACCCAGCCCAGGACATCACCACCAGGTCTTCTTCGCTGACCCTCAAGGGCACGGTGGTTGGCGCATCCAGCAGAGTGGCCGTACGCATCGCCATGGATGGCAGGAGCTACAGCCCTGCCGTCGTCAACGGCGCATTCCAGCAACGGCTCAACTTCTACAGGGCCAAGCGCTACAGCATCAGCGTAACCGCCAAGGATGAGGCTGGCAACAGCAGTACGGTATATCGCAATGTTATCTACCGTCCTGTAAGAAATGACGATGATCGCGATGATCGCGATGATCATGACGATGATTAACTAGCGGTAGATTGCAGTAGACAAAAAAAGCCACCCCTAACCGGGTGGTTTTTTTTTGTCGCAGAAGATTTATTCGGGCTGGCCTGGAGACAGCCAGGGGCAAATCAACTCTTCTTGCTCGTCTTCGCATAAAAGGCGGAGTACTGCTGGACTATTCTGCCTTGCTTGCAATTCGGGCAGGTGATGTTTCCCTTTTCATGCTCCGACATACTCACCTGAATAGTAAAAAGCTTCGTACAGTTTTCGCATCGATATTCGTAAGTCGGCATGATCATTTCCCTCCTTTTTTCCCCAGTTTGTCTTATCAGTAAATTAGGTTTTGAATAATTATTTTAAAAATGATTTATCTGGCTAATTGTTGTCGCCCGAAGCCGCCAGCGCAAAGTTCTTGATCGGTGTATGCACTGCCCCCTGCGGTGTCAGGCGGCTCTGGAAAAGGATGAACTCCCGCACGGAAAGCGGCGGAAGGTTCTCCTTCTGATGCTGGTCGAGAAATGCGCCGGATTCCCTGGAGGCAGGAAACTTGAGCCGGGCCAGGGTGATATGCGCTGAAAAGGGGCGCTCCTCCTGGGGGATATCACAGGCCAGCACGGCTTCATTTACCCGGGCGGCGAGCTCTTCCAGGCGTGGTTCCGGCTCCAGTCCGATCCAGATCACCCGTGGCCGCTTCCGGTTGGGGAAACAACCGGCCCCGCTAAAACTAAGCTCGAAGGCAGATGTATGTATTCGTGCAAGTTCGCCGGTCAGTCGTTCGACAACACCCTGCTCCACCTCGCCCAGAAAAGCCAGGGTCAGGTGAATCTGCTCCGCCGGTACCCAGCGGGCGCCCGGAATATCGGTCTGCAGCCGCCCGAGCGACCGTTTGAGCTCGGCCGGAAGCTCTATGGCAATAAAGAGTCGCATGGGTCGCAGCCTGTAATTAGTGCGGTGATTTTCTCTTTTGTTCTTCCTTTAGCAGTAGTGCTTCCGCCTGGGGAACGTCCTCCTCGGCTACATGCACTTGCAGGGGACCGATCCCCGGCTCAGGTTCGCTGCGCAGGAAATACTCGATCCCGCCAGCTTTCAGGAGCGCTTCCACACGGGCCAGGTCGGCTTTGTCTTTCGGATCGTAAAATTTCACCATTTTGCCACCTGGTTTAATATTACTGCAGAACCTGAAGAGGTCAAACGCCGGAAGGCAATGCGTTGCACAGGAT
>MHXL01000159.1:9762-11896 GCA_001824455.1 Desulfuromonadaceae bacterium GWB2_53_15 | reverse complement strand
AGGGTGAAATATGCCGATCAAACTACACCTCCCGCTACGCCTCCCTCCGAACTAGTTCGGATGAGGAACAAGGAACCCAAAATCCCGCCGGTGATCTTCCTGGTTTCCCTGGCGAGCCTCGCCTTCGAGGTGCTGCTTACACGCATCTTTTCCATCACCCTCTGGTATCACTTCGCCTTTATGGTCATCAGCATCGCCATGCTCGGCTTTACCGCCAGCGGCACCATTCTGGCGCTTTACCCGGGACTCAAGCGGCTTGATCGCATCGGTTGGTATACCCTCGCCCTGGGGGTTGCCATGCCGGCCGGCTTCCTGCTCGCCAACCTGGTCGCCTTCGATCCGGTTCGCCTGGCCTGGGAGCGATGGGAGTTTCTCAATATCCTCCTGACCTACCTTTGTCTGGCGCTGCCGTTTTTCTGCACCGGCCTGGTCATCGCCACGGCGTTCAGCCTGGAAAACCAGCGGGCAGGGCTGTTCTACGGCGCCGATCTGGTCGGCGCCGGAAGCGGTTCCCTCGGCATCCTGGTGCTGATGGGGTTTGCGCCGCCCGAACAGGGGGTCTTTGTCCTTGCCTTGGTGGTGCTTGTTGCCGCGTGCCTGGCGGGAGACAGGCGGCTGCGGATCACGGCGCTCCTCCCAGGCGCGGCCATCCTTGGACTGCTCGTCCTGCAGCCCGCTTTCAGCCGCCCCCACATATCCCCCTATAAAGGGCTTGAGGCAGCCTTGCGCTATCCGGGCGCAGAACATCTCCGTACCTGGCATACTCCCTTTGCGCGGATCGACACCTTCAAAAGCCCGGCCGTCCGCTATGCGCCCGGCCTGAGCCTGCGCTATCAGGAGCGGCTCCCCGAGCAGATCGGGATCAGCGTAGACGGGGGGGAGATAAATGCCGTTACAGCGATTGCCGATCCGGCAGCGCTGGCCTTCCTCGAACATCTGCCCGCAGCTCTGCCGTACGCTCTCGGCCCGCGCCGTGAGGTACTGATCCTTGATCCGAAGGGGGGCCTGCCGATCCTGACGGCACAACGCCATGGCGCGGAGCGCATCGCAACGGTCGAGGTCGTTTCCGCCTTGGCGAGGGTAGTCGGGGATGACCTGGGGGTATTTGGGGGTAAGCTCTACGTCCAGGAAAGCCGGACCGGTCTTGGGCGGTCGTGGCTGGCAGGAGGGGAGCGGCGCTTCGATCTGATCGACATCACCCTTCAGGGGACGGAGCCGTCGGCGGCCTTCGGCATAGGCGAGGATTACCGCTTCACCGTGCAGGCCGTCAGGGAGTATCTGCAACACCTGAACGCCAACGGGGTTCTGTCCGTCAGCCTGTTTATCATACCGCCGCCGCGAAGCGAGCTGCGGATCTTGGCCACCCTGGCGGCGGCCCTGGAGGAGCTGGGTGTGCGGGAGCCAGGAGGACACCTGGCGGCGATCAGGAGTTGGGGGACTCTGACCATCGTGGCCAAGCGCTCTCCCCTTACTCCGGACGAGTCGGCAGCCGTCAGGCAGTTTGCCCGGAAGCAGCGCTTCGACCTGGCCTGGTTGAGCGGCGCCACGGCGGAGGAAAGCAATGTCTACGTCAGGACGCGGGACGTGGATTACTTCAGCGCCTTTCGCGCCATCCTCTCACCGCTGGAGCGGGACTCGTTCCTGGCCGGCTATCTGTTCGACGTCAGGCCGGTGCGGGACGAGGCCCCTTTCTTCTCACACTTCCTGAGGTTCGACAGAATACAGGAGACCTACCGGATCATGGGGGGCAAGTGGCAGTTCTTTCTGGAAGAGGGCTATATCCTGCCGGCAGTGTTTGTCCAGGTATTGGCGATCAGCGCCTTGCTGATGTTGCTCCCTGCCTTGACCGGGAGGCGCCAGGTGTCGGGAACCTCTTCCCGGAGGGGCTTTCTGCCTTATTTCGCCCTGCTCGGCCTGGCCTATATGTTTGTGGAGGTGGCCTTGATCCAGAAGCTGATCCTGCCGCTGGAAGATCCCCCCATGGCCGTGGCGGCGGTGCTCGCCTCGCTGCTGATCAGCTCCGGTGCCGGCAGCCTGCTCAGTCAGCGCTACACCCGGCTGGCGCGACCGGCTCTTACGCTTGTCCTGGCGCTTGTTGTGGCCGTAGGCGCCCTGCTCCTGCCGCATCTGATCG
>MHXL01000159.1:0-9688 GCA_001824455.1 Desulfuromonadaceae bacterium GWB2_53_15 | reverse complement strand
ATGGGCATCCCTTTCCCGACCGGTCTCAGGCTGCTCGGCCAAGTGGAGCCCGGGCTGATACCCTGGGCCTGGACCGTCAACGGCGCTTTTTCGGTACTGGCCCCGCTTCTGGCGGTCATGATCGCCATGGTAGCCGGTTTTCAGGGGGTACTCCTGCTGGGTGCCGGCGCCTATCTGCTGGCTTTTCTCATTATCCGGCGATTAGGGATAGTTGTTGTCTAGCGCCTTTTTTGGGCCTCGCCGGTCATCGGCACAAAGGCGACCGGATCAAGCTGCTGAACATCGAGCTCGCCACCCTTGCGCTTCGTCACCAGGGTGAGGGTCTGGTAAAAGACCGTGCTTCCCAGTGGCAGGATCATCCTGCCACCCTCCTTGAGCTGCCTGATAAGCGGGGGCGGGATATGGTTCGCCGAGGCGGTGATGATGATTGCGTCGAAGGGGGCCTGCTCCTCCCAGCCGAAATAGCCGTCAGCGTATTTCACCTTAACTTTGGCGTAGCCGAGCTCCTTCAATCTATCCGCTGCCTGCCTGGCCAAACCCTGACGAATCTCGATGGTCCAGACCTCCTTCACAATCTCGGCCAGAATCGCTGCCTGGTAGCCGGATCCGGTTCCGATCTCCAGGACCCGGTCGCTGGGCCTGAGCTTGAGCGCCTCCGTCATCAGGGCCACCACGTAGGGCTGGGAGATGGTCTGGCCCTCGCCGATCGGGAGGGGGTGGTCGGCATAGGCGTTTTGGCGGTAACGCTGCTCCACCAGGAGATGGCGGGGTATCTTCTGCATTGCCGCCAGCACCTGCTTGTCCTTTATGCCACGTCCCTTGATGTCGTGCTGCACCATTGCCTGACGTTGTTCCAGATAAATGACTCCGGCAGGGAGATGAGTGGTGGGGAGAGCCGTCAACAGCAAGGCAAGGATCGAGATGCGTATGAGCATGTTCACCTCTTTTGACGACAGCCAGCCGGTTCTATTCTTCAACCAGCAGCTGGTTCGTGACACCGTCCACGCGAAAGACATACCAAACGTCGGACTCCGCTATCTGCCTCTGAAGGCCGTTCTTCACGAGCCCTTCCAGGGTGACGGTATAATTGCTGCATCTGACCTTGATCTGGGATGCGTTGACAAAGGGATCCTTCTCCAGAACAAGCCGGATGGCGTCTATAACTTCATCGTCATTGTCATCCTGGGTCGGAACGACTTCAATCCCGTTGATCACGTCCTGACTTCCCGGAACCCACCAGGCCAGCACCCCGGCCAATCGTTTGGCGGTCAGGCTTGATACCGCGCCATTCAAAACCACAATGCCGTCATTTACCTCCACATCGATACTTCCATCCATATCCTGATCCGTCTCCCGCACCACCTCAGGTTTTCCCTTGACGATGGCCCAGATTGCGCATGTTGCCAGCATATTTTCTGCCAGCAGGGCATTGCAGACATGGTCCCTGATTTCACCGTCCTGCATCGTCGCGGCCGGGACCAGCCGGATCCGGTCCACGATCCGGTCCACGCCGGAAACCGCTGCCGCACCCTCCAGCGCCCGCTTCTTAGCCATGATATGCTCCACCGCGCCCTCCATGGTAAGAACACCGGAATCGAATTCAAGCTGCAAAGGGAATTTGTGGAGATTGACCATCCCCTCCCGTTCCAGAGCAGCCGCCACCGCGCTGACAATACGTTCCTCAATTCGCATGGCAATCTCCTTTGCCGGTCCTTGATTCGATCTGCCTGGAGTTGCAGTGCTTGCAGACCGGTTCATGCCACTTGATAAATTTCCTGCAATTCGAGCACTGTCGAAACTTCCCCTCGACTTCGCGCAAAGGTTTGGCAAAATATATGAATAGAAGCAATGGTGGCAACAGGGCGCAGAGCAGGCACCAGACAGGGACATTTCGCGCCCTGTTGGCGGCCATGCAGCCGCCGATCACACCCGGAACAAGAACAATCATAAATACGAAAAAAACCGGTTTAACGTACCCAAGCATAGCAGCTACCCCCTTTGCCTGCAGCCCTCAACCTATTCAAGTATACCAGACAGCGGCAGGGGCGCATTGCGCGATAACAAGTTTTTCGAAGTGGTCGGAGCGCCGGGAAATTTGAATGTGGCCATTAACCTGTTATACTTACGCCCATGGGCGAAAGGAGAAGACCATGAATCTAGAGATGCATGCCGTCAAGATCGAATATCCGGAAGGGTGCAACATCATCATTGGTCAGACACACTTCATCAAGACCGCAGAGGATCTGTACGAGGTCATTGCCACCACCGTGCCGCAGGCCCGCTTCGGTGTTGCCTTTAGCGAGGCATCCGGCCCCTGTCTGATTCGGATCGAGGGCAATGACGACGAGCTGGAAAAAGCATGTCTGACCGTCCTGAAGGCGATCGGCGCTGGCCATGTCTTTTGTATCCTGCTGCGCGAGGCCTATCCCATCAATGTTCTCAACCAGATCAAGAACTGCCCGGAGGTCTGCCAGATTTACTGTGCCACTTCCAACCCGCTCCAGGTGGTTGTCGCATCCACCCTTCAGGGGTGGGGCATCCTGGGCGTTATTGACGGATATCCGCCCCTTGGTCAGGAAACTCACGACGACCGCCTGGAGCGACGGGCACTGTTGCGGAAGATGGGCTACAAGCGGTAAACTATTTTAGCTAAACAGACACACTGCTTCATTGGAACTAGAAAAGCCCCGGGATATTTTCCGGGGCTTTTCCATGTACACTGAATGGCGTGGTGCTGAGAATGCTTATCCCATGACACGTCAATCAGTGTTGTGCGCTGGAATTCAGTATAACCGTTTACGTTACTACCCTTTTTTTCAGTATCCCCCGGGAATACGCTTCAGGCTTCCTTCTCCTAAGAGGGCTTGCACACCACGTCTGTACCCGGAACCATTACCTTAATTGATCGGCAGGTTCCATAATTGCTTATTACCTGAATTCCAGAGCATTTTTCAAAGAGCATTTTCAGTGTTAAATAAATTTTACAACCGGGTCTGAGCTTGTCAAGCAGGAGAAAAATTAATTTTTTTATGATGGTTGCGCGCTCAAAATTTGCGTATTGCCAGTAATGCGATATTGTTTTCGAATGAGACTTCCTTTAACAAAAAGCTCGGATTACCTGCGCGAAATTATGATCAGGGAACATCTGGCAAGGCGTGGCATTCATGATCCGGAGGTCCTGAGGGCAATGCGTGAAGTGCCCCGCGAGGCATTTGTCGGCGAGGGGATGCAGGAATTGGCCTACGAAGATGGTCCGCTTCCCATTGAAGAGGGGCAGACCATCTCGCAACCCTACATCGTGGCGTATATGACCGAAGCGCTGGAATTGTCGAGCAGCGACCGGGTGCTGGAAATCGGCACCGGCTCGGGCTATGCCGCTGCAATACTCAGCCGGATTGTCGGTGCCGTCTACAGTGTAGAGCGTCTGGAAGGATTGGCGCATAGTGCCCGCCAGCGCCTGGCAATGCTCGGTTACAGCAATATTGTCGTTCATGTGGGCGACGGTACCCTGGGCTGGCTGGAGCATTCTCCCTACGATGCCATTGTCGTCACTGCCGGCGCACCGCAGGTGCCCAAGCCTCTTCTCGAACAGCTTGCCATCGGAGGAAGATTGGTCATCCCGGTCGGAGCCTCCTACGAGGTGCAGATACTTGTCCGGGTGCGCAGGGTCTCCGAGCATGACTATCACCGGGAAGAGCTGTGTGGCGTCCGTTTCGTGCCGCTGATCGGGGCCGCTGGATGGTAATGCCAATTCCAAATCAAAGCGCTATCTTCGTTGGCTCGTCTTCGGCTCCTCAACGTACTATTTGTACGCTTCGTCGCCTCAATCCTCGCCGCCTTGATTTCATCTTTGATTTGAAATTGGAATAAGTTGGGGTATGTGGATGAACTACCATTTTTGGGCTGACATGGTGGTTTTGCTGCATGCCGCCTTCGTGTTCTTCGTACTCTTCGGTGGACTGGCGGTGCTGCGCTGGCAGCGCATCGCATGGTACCATCTTCCTGCTGCCATGTGGGGGGTGATCATCGAACTGGGCGGGTGGACATGTCCTCTTACCTACCTGGAAAACCATCTGCGACGGATGGGTGGTGGATCCGGCTACGGCGTTACTTTCATTGAACGATACCTTGAACCGCTTCTTTACCCTCTCGGATTGACGCGTCATACGCAGCTTGTGTTCGGACTATCGGCGCTGCTCCTCAATCTGGCCATATATGCCCGCCTCTGGTGTTCTCGCCGCATCTAACCGCTTGACAAATGCACGCTTTGCCGTTCATGTAAATGTGCAGGTCCGGCATCCGTAACCTTCCAATCGTTGACCGACTTCCTCCGTGAGGAATGTAGTGCAATTGAAAAGTAACTGAAAGGAGCCTTCTCACCATGAAACGGACAATCATTGTATGTATCTTGGCATTAGTATCTGCAATTACCGCCGAAGCGTCGGATAGCTGCAACAAGTGCCATGGCAGCCGTCAAAGGATGGAGTCTCTGGGATACGGTTCTTTTGCGGTGACCAGCCAGGAAGTCGAGGCTCAGACACGTATGCCGGCCACTTGCAGCGAATGCCATTTGGGTAACCCGGACGGCAAGGACAAGGATAGCGCACATAAAGGTCTGGCCCGTTTGCTGGTGGTGTCTAAAAAAGGGTTTGCGGTCATCACGTCGGCCAGGCGATACCCGCTTGAATACGGTACAAACCCCGTGAATCGCTTATATACCGTTACCGAGAAAGATAATAAACAGGTCAAGGATACCTCGGTGGCGGCCCTTTCCTGGCACGACAAAAAGGTCGATACCCTGAGTCAGGATTTCGATGTCATGAAGAAAACCTGTGGGGCATGTCACCGTAAGGAATTTGAAGAATTTTCCAGAAGCACCATGGCAACCAATGGTAAACAGAGCCAATACAAGGGATGGCTTGATAAAGAACGCGGCCCCCACAATTGCGGCCCATGGTTTGAAGGTAACTTCGAGTCGATGCAGGCCAACACCTTGATCCCCATGTCGGCCGACAGCAATCGCATCAACCAGAGGGTATGCAACAGCTGTCATGTCGGCTGCCTGGACTGCCATTTCAATCCGGGCAGGAAGAATTCCGCCAGCCCTGGCGTTGGACCCCATACATTCATGAAGACTCCACCGCCTGAAAGCTGCTACGGTAACGGTCGGGCATCCATCTGCCATGCGGGACCCGAGGACCGGCGCCGCGGAGCGGGATATTTCGGCGGTTCATTCTCCTTCCCCGAAGGAAACGACCCGGATGTCCACCTCAAAGCCAAGGTCGGTTGTCTTGATTGTCACGAGAGCACAAAAAACAACCCGGCCATCGGCCACGGCATGGTCAGACGACAGGCTCAGGATTCCTGCAAACGGTGCCATCCTGAAGCGGTCAAGACCCATACAACCTCCCTGCACAGTAAGCTTTCCTGCGAAGCGTGCCACATCCAGCAGGTGGCCGGCTACCAAGGAACATACTGGGGGCCGGGCCAGATAGCGGGTGCGGCTACCCCTTACTTCAAATACAAGGCCTATTACGGCTATATGGCGGAACCTGTCCTGATCCGGGACCAAAAGGGGCGTTGGATTCCGGTCAAGCCCTTTCCCATGGCGGTTATGAATCAGAAAACGTCACCATTCAAACCCGGCCTGCATTGGCGCTACCCGCTTGATCTTCCGGCTCTGAAAAGGACGGATGATGCCTGGGGTTATGTGGGTCTGTTTGGCGGTTTGCCGGAAAACAACAATGCCCTGCTTTGGATTCAAATGGACAAGATGTCGCACAAATTGGGGAAAAGCCGCTCATGCGACTCTTGCCATGGCTCTCAGGACGGCACTCAATTGCAGAAAATCAAGTGGGAATTCAGCGATCCCGGCGCCTTCCCCTTTAGCGGCAGTCACGAAGTGCTTGCCAACCGCAAGGGTTTGTTTATAAACAAGATGCAATCGGATAAGATCGAACTGGAACAAGGTTATTCTCTCTCAGCTTTAGCCCCGTGGGTTTATTTGAAGGATGCCTGGCATATTGAGGGGGACTTCTCGCTGCCTGTCATAAAAGACCGTAAAGCATATGGGACATCCAAGGCCGATCCGGAAACCGGCAGAAAAACAGGAATCATCCATCGTTAATGCACGACGGAAAATCGTCTGTGAAGTTCGGATTGCTGGTGAAAATACAATTATGGGGGTTGTACGCTGGCCGGTTTGAGGGCGAGCCGATTATGCTCTTTTTTTCGCATGAACTTAAATAAGCAGACGCACAAGGAGCGATGAACATGGAACAAAGAAAACTGGGAACACAGGGATTGACAGTATCGGCCCAAGGCCTGGGCTGCATGGGGATGTCAGACTTCTACGGCCAGCGCGACGAAGCGGAATCCATCGCCACGATTCACCGTGCCCTGGATCTGGGGGTGAATTTTCTGGACACCTCCGATATGTACGGACCATTCACCAACGAAGAGCTGATTGGCAGGGCAATCAAGGGACGCCGCAACCAGGTTGTTGTGGCCACCAAGTTCGGCATCATGCGCAGCAACCAGCCTGCAGCCAACGGCGGCTGGGCACCTGTGACCGGCATCAACGGCAGGCCGGAGTATGTCCGCTCGGCCTGTGACGCTTCGCTCAAGCGGCTGGGTGTGGATCATATCGACCTGTATTACCAGCACCGGGTGGATGCCGACGTGCCGATCGAGGAGACGGTGGGGGCCATGTCCGATCTGGTGACAGCCGGCAAGATCCGCTACATCGGTCTGTCCGAGGCTGGTATCCGGACTATTCGCCGCGCCCATGCCGTGCATCCGCTTACCGCCCTGCAGAGCGAGTACTCGCTTTGGAGCCGTGACCCGGAAGATGAAATATTGCCTGTCCTGCGTGAGCTGGGGATCGGTTTTGTGGCCTATAGCCCGCTGGGCCGCGGTTTTCTGACCGGGCAGCTGAAAAGCCCCGATGATTTTGCCGCCGACGATTACCGCCGCAATTCTCCCCGCTTTCAGGGCGAGAACTTTACCAAGAACCTGGAAGTGGTGGAGCGGGTCAAGGCCATTGCCGGACGGAAAGGGATCACCCCCGGACAACTTGCCCTGGCCTGGGTGCTGGCCCGGGGTGACGACATTGTGCCGATACCGGGGACCAAGCGCCGCACCTACCTGGAGGAGAATATAGCTGCCGGAACAGTGGCCATCAGCGCTGCTGAAATGGACGAGATCGCCGAACTGCTGCCCAGAGGTGCAGCCAGCGGCGAGCGTTACCCGGCTTATATGATGGCGTTTCTCAACAGATAGGCGCTAACTTGGAAAAGGATGCATGATGAACGAGAAGTCTGAAATAGTCCGCTGCGTCTGGGCAGGCAGCGACCCGCTGTATCGTGGTTACCACGACCTGGAATGGGGCGTTCCGGTACACGATGACCGCTTGCTGTTTGAATTCCTGACACTGGAGGGGGCCCAGGCCGGGCTTTCCTGGATCACGATCCTGCGCAAGCGAGAGGCTTACCGCAGCGCCTTTGCCGGGTTTGATCCCGCCGTGGTGGCGGCTTTTGACGACACCCGTCAGGCTGAGCTGCTGACCAATGCCGGCATTGTGCGCAACCGGCTCAAGATTGCCTCCACCATCGGCAATGCCCGCGCCTTCCTGGCGGTACAGGAAGAGTTCGGTTCCTTTGACGCCTATCTGTGGCGTTTTGTGGAGGGCAAGCCGATCCGGAATGCCTGGAACAGCCTGGCACAGCTTCCGGCCAGTACTCCGGTGTCGGATGCAATGAGCCGCGACCTGAAAAAGCGTGGTTTCCGCTTTGTGGGGAGCACCATTTGCTATGCCTTCATGCAGGCGGTGGGGATGGTGAACGACCATACCAGCGAATGTTTCCGCTGGCAGGAATTGTCGGCTTGAGGCAACTCTTTCAGCCCCTGTTGGAATGCCTTTTTTGATACATGTTTGTGCGGTGTGATTTCTAAGATGAACTATCCGACCGATTAAACCACTTATTCAATTTAGCGAGCAGATTGTCCAAAACCATCGGTTTGGAAAGATAATCGTCCATCCCGGCTGCACTGCATCTGTCTTGATCTTGCCGCATGGCATTTCCGGTTAGCGCGATTATCGGAATGTCGTGCCGCCGTACGGCTGAAGCCGGATCGCGAATGACCGCTGTGACCTCGAAACCATTCATATCCGGCATCATGCAATCCATCAGTACCAGCGAATAGTCGTTTTCCTGCAGTGCCTGCAATGCTTCCGCGCCACTAGCAGCCACATCTACCAGGTAGCCATATTTTTTCAGGAGCTTGGGGATTATATTCTGGGTGGTCGGATCATCCTCGGTCAACAGGATGCGGATGCCGTTGGCGACCGGTATTTTTGGCGGTGGCGGACCAACCGGCTTGGGTGCGACTGGGCCGACATGCGCTGCTGCCTCTGCCTCAATTTGCTTCTCCACTACAACGGTGAACCAAAAAATGGAGCCTTGCCCTTCAGCGCTCTCCACACCGATGCTTCCCCCCATAAGTTCTGCCAGCCGTTTGCATATTGTCAGACCCAGTCCCGTGCCGCCATATTTGCGCGTGGTGGAGCTGTCGGCCTGTGTGAACGGGTCAAATATATGATCCAGCTTGTCGGCTGCTATGCCGATACCGCTATCGCGCACCAGAAAACGGATGGTGGCGGTGTGTTCATCTTCATCGTCTTTTTGGATCCGGAGCATTACGGTGCCTGTGGGGGTGAACTTGATGGCGTTGGCGACCAGGTTGGTTATGATCTGGCGCAGTCGCGCCGCGTCACCTTTCAAGGCGGTCGGGACTTCGGGCGCTATCGCCGCGGAGAGTTTCAGCCCGGTTTCGCGGGCATGCAGTGACATAAGGTTGATGGTGCCGTCAATCACAGCTTGCAGGTCAAAGTCGGATAATTCAAGTTCCAGCTTGTCCGCCTCAATTTTTGAAAGATCGAGGATATCGTTAAGCAGACGTACCAGCTCTATACCCGACTTTTTGGCGCTTTGGGCGAATTCGTACTGTTCCTGATTCAATTCGGAATGCTGCAGCAGCTCCAGCATGCCGATGACACCGTTCATCGGGGTACGGATCTCGTGGCTCATGGTTGCCAGGAAGCGGCTCTTGGCGATGTTGGCCGATTCGGCATTTGCTTTGGCTTGCAGCAATTCCTGCTCGGCCAGCTTACGCTCGGTGATGTCGCGGAAAGACCATACCCGCCCCAGCGGCTTATTAAGCCACAGCGGGAAGGAATAACGTTCAAAGACCCTGCCGTCCTTGAAGTGAATTACGTCGAAACTGTTCTCATTCGATTTGTAGAGGTCGTGTACCCTCTTCAGAAAGGCATCCGGATCGGACAATTGTTCCAGAACATGACCAAGCAGGGAGTTATCGTCACAGGCCCCCACAATGGTTGGGGGGATGTTCCATAACTCGGTAAAGCGCTGGCTAAAAAAGAGAACCTCCGCTTTTACGCCAACAGCCAATATTCCATCTGCGGTTGCGTTGAGCGTTGCACACAGGTTGGCCGCGCTTTCATGCAGTGCCTGCTCGGCCTGCTTGCGCACGGCGATCTCTGCCTTTAATGCTGTATTGGTCGCGTCCAACTCGGCTGTCCGCTGCTGCACGCGCATCTCCACCTCGTTGTAGGCCAGTTTCAGCGCCTCCTGTGCCTGCCGGGCCTTGATAAACTGCGCTGACAGCG
>MHXL01000158.1:14460-14825 GCA_001824455.1 Desulfuromonadaceae bacterium GWB2_53_15 | reverse complement strand
ACGTCAAGGGACTGGAGTATCTGGACAAGGTCATCAACATCGACCAGTCGCCCATCGGCCGCACCCCGCGCTCCAACCCGGCCACCTACACCGGCGTGTTCGGCGATATCCGCGACCTGTTCGCCAACCTGCCGGAATCCAAGCTGCGCGGCTACAAGCCGGGACGCTATTCCTTCAATGTCAAGGGAGGACGTTGCGAGGCCTGCTCCGGCGATGGCATCATCAAGATCGAGATGCACTTCCTGCCGGATGTGTACGTGGAATGCGAGGTCTGCAAGGGGGCCCGCTACAACCGCGAGACCCTGGAGGTGCTCTACAAGGGCAAGTCCATCGCCCAGGTGCTGGATATGACCGTTTCCCAGACC
>MHXL01000158.1:11162-14334 GCA_001824455.1 Desulfuromonadaceae bacterium GWB2_53_15 | reverse complement strand
AAACTGGCCAAGGAGCTTTCCAAGCGCGCCACCGGCCGCACCATCTACATCCTGGACGAGCCGACCACCGGGCTGCATTTCGAGGACATCCGCAAGCTGCTGGAGGTGCTCCAGCGCCTGGTGGAAAGCGGCAACACCATCGTTATCATCGAGCACAACCTGGACGTGATCAAGACCGCCGACTGGATCATCGACCTGGGGCCCGAAGGGGGCGACCGGGGCGGCGAAATCATTGCGGTCGGTACTCCGGAACAGGTGGCCAAGGTTACCAAATCCTACACAGGGCAATACCTGCGCAAGATGCTGTAAAACATTGTAAATATCCCTTGCAATCCCCGCCAGCTGTGTTATGTACTGTTCTCCATGTATAAATTAATTTTTTCTCTGATTGGAGGTGTGTAATGACTCGGATGCTGACTATTGTGCTGGGTGCGCTACTGATGTTCCCAACCCTTTCCTTGGCTGGATGGGGTGATGTTCTCGATTCGGTAGAGAGGGTTGACAAACTGATTACCAATCATCCCGCACCACCACCGGAACAGGTCGAAGCAAACGATGAGCAACCGCAGAGGAATGAGCCGCGCCCTTCTGCTGCGCGCGGTAACGACGACGCACATTTTATTCAGCCGGATGATTATTTTATAAACAATGAGGAACTCGGGAGTCATAGCTATATCTATGTCTCCCTTGCAAAGATGGTTACGGCACCAAGTTCCAATACCAAGGACGAGGGAGAATTCATGAAGGTGCATGATGGCCAGAATCTGTGGACAAACCACATCTGGCAATCCAGGATAGCTTCAAAGAATGAATTGAAGCTCGGTATGCACTTCATTGCTTTTCACGATAATCACCAGAAAGGCATCTATCAGGCGCCGCTCAAAAAGGATCGCGCCCGTGGTGGTACCTGGTGGTATGCCAAGATTACCGATATGTCGGACATGTTCAAGGGGTATGTGACGGTTTCAGGCAATTACAAGGTGGGACTTAATAATATTCGCATCCCTATACAATACGGGGCGCAATAACGCGAAACTGCGTAGGACAGATGACAAAACAACGAAGGGCGGCCCAAATATGGCCGCCCTTCGTTGTTTATGGTAACCACCACCTGCCGCTTTATCAGCCTACTACTCCACCGTCACGGATTTTGCCAGATTTCTGGGCTGATCCACGTCGGTGCCCTTCAGCACGGCAATATGGTACGCCAGCAGCTGCAACGGCACCGAAAGCAGGAGCGGATCAAGATCCTCATCGAGACTGGGAATCTCAATAACATCCTCAGCCCGTCCCCTGACCTCCTCGTCACCGGCAGTGCAGATCGCAATCACCCGGCCGCTGCGGGCGATGACCTCCTCCATATTGGAGAGGGTCTTGTCATAAGCGCTGTTGCGGGGCACCAGCATAACCACCGGCACGTTTTCGTCGATCAAGGCGATCGGACCATGCTTCATCTCGCCTGCCGGATACCCCTCGGCGTGGATATAGGAGATTTCCTTCAGCTTGAGCGCGCCTTCCAGGGCAATCGGGAAGTTTTTGCCGCGCCCCAGGTACAGGAAGTCGCGGGCGTTCATGTATTTTTTGGCGATCTTCTCGGTGGAGCCATTCAACTTGAGGACCTCTTCCAGCAGGGCCGGCGCCTTTTTGAGAGCGGCAATCATGCGCTGCCCCGAGCTGGCATCAATAGCACAGGTGGCTCGTCCGAGACGGATCGTAAACAGGTACAGGGCGGTAAGCTGGGTGACAAAGGCCTTGGTGGAGGCCACGCCGATCTCGGGGCCGGCATGGGTGTAGATCACACTACCCGATTCGCGGGCAATGGATGAGTCCACCACATTGCAGATGGCCATGTTCATGGCGCCGCGCGCCTTGGCCTCCCGCAGTGCGGCCAGGGTATCGGCAGTCTCGCCGGACTGGGAGATGACCAGCACCAGCGTCGTGTCGTCGATGACCGGGTTGCGATAGCGGAATTCAGAGGCGATGTCCACCTCCACAGGGATGCGGCAATAACCCTCGAGATAGAACTTGCCCACCAGGGCTGCGTGCCAGGAGGTACCGCAGGCCACAATGATCATTCGCTTTACGCCAGCCAATTGCCGGTCGCTGAAGGTGAGATCCTCCAGGTAGACATCCCCCTCCGCCTCCAGCAGACGGCCGGCAATGGTATCGCGCACGGCACGGGGCTGTTCATGGATCTCCTTGAGCATGAAGTGCCGGTAGCCCCCTTTTTCGGCCATCATCGGCGACCAGTCGATGTGGCGTGATTTTTTGTCCAGCGGCATGCCGTCGATGGTGGAAAATGCGGCTGCAGCGGTGCTGAAGACCACCATTTCACCATCTTCCATGAAAACCATCTCGCGGGTGTGCGCCAAAATGGCAGGTATATCCGAAGCCACGAAAAACTCGCCCTGCCCCAGCCCGACCACCATGGGTGAACCGAGCTTTGCGGCGATAAGCATATCCGGTGCATGCACATTGAGGATGCAGACCGCGTACGCCCCCTTAAGCTTGGCAAGAGCTGAACGCACTGCCTTAACGTAGTCGGGTTCGTTCTTGAGCTCCTCCTCGATCAGGTGCGCGATAACTTCGGTGTCAGTCTCGCTCTTGAAGACGTGGCCGGACTGCTTGAGTTGTTCCTTGAGCGGCAGGTAATTCTCGATGATCCCGTTGTGTACCACGATTACCGGCCCGGCTTTGTGAGGATGGGCATTGATCTCCGAAGGCCGGCCATGGGTGGCCCAGCGGGTATGGCCAATGCCTATGGAACCGATCAGGGGCTGCTCCCGCAGCAGGTTCTCCAGATTGACCAGCTTGCCTTCACTGCGCCGGATGCCAAAGTCCCCCAAAGACAGAGTGGCGATCCCGGCCGAGTCATAGCCGCGATACTCCAGCTTTTTCAAACCCTCCAGTATGACGGGCGTAGCCTCCTGCCCACCTATATAGCCTACAATTCCACACATACGGTATTCCTCCGAAACAAGTTAATAATTTAAATATTTTTACGATCCGACCTTGCTACCGTTCAGGTTCGGCACTTTGACAACCAACAGAAACAGACCGAGCCGCGTCAGCATCTCCGAGAACTTCTGGTAATCAACCGGCTTGGTTACGTAACAACTGCACCCCAGATTGTAGCAGTTACGGATCTCCCGGGGATCATCGGTGGTGGTCA
>MHXL01000158.1:199-10986 GCA_001824455.1 Desulfuromonadaceae bacterium GWB2_53_15 | reverse complement strand
GATCAATTCAGCGTGGCCATCGTCATCCTCTGCAATGAGGATTGTGACTTCCTGTTTCAATCCATTTTCCATGGAATTGCCTCCTGTGTACATTTCATGGTACAGACTACTCTTGATTCATAGCATGCGGTTTGGGTAGCACTAGGTAAAAGCGACTGCCCAGGTCAGGCTCGGACTCCACCCAGATGGAGCCACCCAGACGGTCGACAATGCGGCGCACCAGGGTCAGCCCCAGCCCCTCTCCTTCGCTATCATCCGGGTTCAGACGCTGAAAAATCTCCCAGATTTTGTCTTGATGGTCATGGGGTATACCAATACCATTATCCTCCACACAATAGCGAATCCCTTCGGTAAAATCCTCGCTGAAGATCCGGACAAGCAATGGCCGCTCTGGCGAACGATATTTAATGGCATTATCCATCAGATTGCTGAATACCTGAATCACCTGTTCTTGATCAGCAAGACAAGCCCCTAGCGTCCCCAACTCCATCCGCGCCCCGGAGGCCTCAATCTGGTAGGTCATGGATGCGATTATTTTTGTTAGAATAACCTGCATGTCAAGAGTGTCGAAGCAGAGCGACGCCCGGCCCAAACGGGAAAGCCGTAACAGGGCACTCAACAGGCCATCCATCTTTTCTATGCTGCCGGTGATAAATCCGAGTGATTTTGGTATATTGCCCCTGATGATTGGCTCGACAAGCGTCCATGTGGGCGCGTCCAGGTCAAGCCCGGATAGGATTCTATCCAGTTCGGCACAGTTTTTGACCAGTTTGCGACTAAAGCCCTGGACATTAACCAGCGGCGAACGCAGGTCATGAGAAGCAACATAGACGATGCCCTCCAACTCCTTGTTCTTCTGCTTCAACTCCAGCATCAGGTGGTTGCGTTCGGCCTCGGCTTGCTTGCGATCGGTGATATCGACAATGTTTCCCACCAAACCACTTAGGTTACCATGTGTGTCGTCATAGGTGGCCTTGTAAAAAACAACCGCATGGCTCAGACCATCAGCATAGTGCATCTGGGCCTCAAAGACCTGAATACCGCGCCGTTCAAAAAGCTCCTGATCCGACTTGTGAATCATTTCCGCCATCTGGGGTGGGAATATGTCGTGCGCCGTTTTACCGACTATTTCGTCATGCGAGACACCTAAACACTCCTCAAAGGCCCGATTGCAGCCCTGGTAATGGCCGGAGCTATCCTTGTAAAAGATCGGATTAGGGATGGCGTTGATCAGCGTTTGCAGAAAACGCACCTGGCTGACCAGCTCATCCATAAGATGATCACGCTGCCTCTCGGTCAGTTTGCGCTCGGCAATCTCCTTCTGCAACTCCTCGTTGGCCTTCGTAAGTTCCTTTGTCCGCTCACAAACATGCAACTCAAGGGTCTCGTTGGCATAGGTGATCTCCTGAAATTTCTGGCTGAGAGCGGTGGCCATAACCCTGAAATTACCGATAAGTTGATCTATCTCGGTAACCATACTCTCCGGCCAGATGTTGATCTTCTCGCGCAACAGTCGCTGGGGCAGATCGGTGGTAACCTGGGACAATCTGCGCAAAGGGGCGCTCAAGCGTCGCGATGTATAGAGCGAGGTTGCCAAGGCAAGCATGTTAAGGCACAGCGCGATCAGCAGCGACTTTACATGATCTTTAAGCAACTGCTGCTGATACGGTTCAAAGGGTGTTTCTACAACGACGCTCCAGGAAGTAACCTCTGCCATGGGAGCAGAAAGCATGTAGGTCGCTGTTTGAGCACGTTGCCAGAGCGGCATTAGAGCGGTGGGGTTCGGCAAACAGCTGTAAATGCTGTTGGCGGTTACCCTGCTCATGACACCGTTTTTACAGCTATCATAGGCATCCAGTGGGGAAAGCGCACTATTGGTGCTGGCGATTATCTTGCCTGTGCCGTCTACAAGGGTTATCTGCTGGTGCGGCCTCACCCGGGCATTGAGCAGGAGGGCCTTCAGGATATCTACCCTGATTCCGGCAGCGGCATAGCCCTGAAGAACACCCTGCGAGATGAACGGTACGGCAATCGCCACGCTGGGAACCGTTCTGGAGCCACGCGTCATGATCATATCGCTGATCACTGGTCCGCGAGTATCCCGGAGCGTTCTGAAATACCCCCTGTCACTGTAGTCCATCGTGATGATCGACCGGCCTTGCGCATCCAGGGATGGCGATCGCGCAATGGAGACCCCGGCCGCATTGCCAAGGTATATTGCAAGAAAATCAACATTCGACTTCTGCAACAGTTCAACCGACATTTGCAACTGGTCAATCCGCTTCCCAGGTTCATTGAAGTTGATCTTTTCCGACAGCCGCGACAACTCGCTCAGGATGCCTATCTGCTTTTGCAGCTTAAGCTTAGTCTCATACAGTGCAATCCGCGAACTGTCCTCAAGGTTGTCGTACATAACGTTGAGATAGCGCTGTTCAGCGTCCCTACCATTCAGAATCAAGACAACAATGGCTGGAATGACGACAATTGCCATCAGCAGGTTGAAAATAAGCTGGTGAATCGGAATGGAGCGGTTGCTTTCAGGCCCACCAGCATTAGTCAAACGCGGGACATAGGCCAGCAGAAGACTGGCAATCAGGGCATTGCAGATGCCGATTACCCAGTACATCAGCATGGCTGTGACTGTACCCAAGAGCGATGCATGCATAACGTACCGGAAGAAGCACCACATAAGCGGCACCCCCAAAAACGGCCAATACAGGGTGTCGTACAGGATGATGTTGCGGACCTTGCCTTTTGACAGCAACCAACCGATAAATAACGGCTCAGCGCATAGCCAGACCATGGCATAGGGATGGCCGAACAGGGCAATCGTCCAGGATGAAGCCACCACCCCGGCCGCAAAACCCCAGCGAATTCCGTAGATACGCACCACCAGCAACACCGGGATACTGCCGAAAAGGTAATTGAATCCCGTGAAGAGAGGCATGGCAAAATAGTTGCCGGCAAAACCAACACACAGCAAAACAATCAGCAGCGATACGGATTTGCCGTTGTATGTCAGGTGCTGACGCGGTTCATTCATGCATATCTCCAGGGAGTTTAACAACCATTCGCTGCAATCGCATTCCAGCAGAATCAGCATTTTCTTATGGCACGATTGCGACCACATCATCCTTCAGCTGTTCACGGAACAGATGTTGTGATGACTGCAATGCATGCGGAGCTTTTAAAATTGCCTTTTTATAGCATAATTTTGCGCTATATGATAAGGCGATTACACGGCTCGAATAAAAAAAACATTGATTATCTTGAAGCCAAAACTATTTACAGTTATCATCCCGGCATTATTCAAGAAGCATCCGCAACAGAAATGGTTGTTAACTTACTAAAGGAGAATTCCATGCGCACCTTCATTACCATGTTGATCCTGCTGTCCCTTGCGGCAACCGCCGTTGCTGAAGATTCTATCGGAGCGGGTATCCGGGCCGGAGCCTCTGCCGGTCGCAGTGGGTATTTCACCGAAGCATTCGGCGATCTGTATCTGAACCGATTGGTGTCGATAGGCGCCACGCTGGCCTTTGTATCTCTTGATCATGACAGCGCAAAATCCTTGAGACGAGACGACTCCGTGCCTGTCACCGCCTTGTTCAAGGTTCATGCACCGATCCCGATTCTCCAACCCTATGCCGGCCTCGGCGCTGCTATGGTCTTTCACGACAAGCGGGGCGTCAAAGGAACACCGGTTGCCCTGGCAGGGGCCGATTTGAGGCTTGGCCCTTCACCGCTGTATCTCAACATCGAATATCGCCGTCAGTTTGACGACAAGCTCGATTTTCTGGCCGGTGGCGTAGGGGTCAAATTCTAGTACCTTGTCACTAGCGCTTTAAAAGACAACGCCCCGTTGGCATAAAGCCGGCGGGGTGTTTTTGTTTCCAGCCGATTCAACAGCTGCGTGGCCTCAGATATTAACCCTTTGTGCTGAACTTTGTGGTAATGTACGTACCGAAGAAATCATTATTTCAATATAAAGGTAGCATAGATACATGACCATACGATGGTATCCCGGACACATGGGCAAGGCCCAGGAGCAGATTGCCGAGTCGATTCGCAAGATCGATGTGATTATTGAAGTCCTCGACGCCCGCCTTCCCGCCTCCAGCTCCAATCACCAACTGGAGGAAATGCGCCGCAACAAACCCTGCATCAAGATCCTGAATAAGAATGACCTGGCCGACCCCGCAGTCACCAAGGCCTGGGTCCGCAACTTCGAAACCGAGTCCGGGGTGCGGGCCCTGCCGATGTCGGCCAAGCAGCACTCCGAAGTAAAACAGTTACTCAAGCTCTGTCAGCTTCTGGCGCCTAACCGTGGCAGACCCGGCTTCCCTGTGCGCGTCATGGTGTTCGGCATCCCCAACGTCGGCAAATCAACCCTGATCAATACCCTGGCAGGAAAGCACATGGCCAAGGTCGGCGACAAGCCCGCCATCACCACCTGTGCTCAGCAGATCGACCTGCGCAACGGCATTATCCTCTCGGATACGCCGGGCCTGCTCTGGCCCGACATGAGCGACCAGATAGCCGCTTATCGGCTGGCAACCAGCGGCGCCATCGGAGCCAGCGCCTTGGACTATACCAGCGTCGGCCTCTTTGCTGCCGAGTTCATGCTGCATCGTTATCCGGAACTGCTCAAGTTCCGTTATAAGTTCACAGAACTGCCCGACAGCGCCACTGCTCTTATCGAAGCAATCGGTCGCTGCCTGGGCTGCCTGATCAGCGGCGGAGTGATTGATCACCACCGGGCCGCCGAGGCCTTTCTTCGTGAGCTGCGGGCAGGAAAACTCGGGAGGATAAGTTTAGAAGAACCTGGGGAAGATTTGGCAAGGCAGGAAACCCCGCCCTTATAAACTAAAAAAGCCGTCGCAATGACGGCTTTTCTGTAAATCTCACAACAAAAAGACAGCGTCAGCTACTTCCTGACCACCGCACGGCGCTGCATGCGTCCGCCCATGGATGACATCTGATGTTTCTGGATGGCAGCCACGCTTTCCAGATGGAACTGAAACCACATATCTCCAAAATTGCGCATCTTCATCTTTTTGCCCTGGCTCAGGTTTTCAAGATTTTCCTTGAGTGGACCATCTCCGGGCATCTTTTTCAACCCCTTCTCGATAACCGTCTTGGCCTTGGTCGTTTCACCGCACTCATTCAGGCAGTAGGCATACAGATTCCAGAGCAGCGACTCCTTGGGACTCCCTGTTAGCGCCTTATCGAAGGCGGCAATCATCTTGTCCTTTTTCTGGCGTTTCATGTAACAGATGGCCAACATTGCCATGGCCGCCCAATTTTTGAAGAATGATTTCTCCAGATAAGGAAAGGCATTGGAAAAGTCGCGTTTCATATAGTAGATCATACCGATTTGAGAGTTGAGCTGGCCATCCACATAGATCTGCCACTTTCCATACTGCAGGGCATCCTTCAACTCACGAATGGCCTTCTCGAAACGTTGCCCCTGCAGATCCTTGCCGGCCGTATCGATAGCTGCCATGACCTTCTTCATGGTGATGCGCGAAAAGAGAATAAAGACTCCGGTAAAGACCACCACAGTGATCATAAGCGATCCCCACCAGACCAGCTTGAAACCGAAGAGCAGAATCAGAAGCACAGCCAAGGCCGCCCCTGCGGAGATTAGAAGGTTATACATCTGTACATCCTTTCATTTAATCATTGATTTTTTTGCGGAAAATTTGGAAGGTCTCAACTCTTGTCCCCGGCAGGAACCATCGCCCCGTTCTTTTCGGTGAATTTGGCGATTATGATGCGGCGACCGGCCTTGAGGGCCATCTTGCTTTTAAGTTTATTCCAGGAAGAGAGCAACTTGGCAGACACATTGAAACGCTTGGAGAGCGCATCCAGCGTGTCCCCCTTTTTAACCGTATAATACTTGGCATAGCCACTCTTTGCCGACGCCGGCCGGCTGGCAGTACGCCCCTCATGACTGAAATCAACCGTTTGTCTGACCGGAACGGTCAGTGTCTTGCCGGCGATGCGACTCTTCTTGGAGAGTCCGTTCAGTTCGGACAACGTTTCGGGCGAGATGCCGAAGCGGCGGGCTACCGACTTGAGGGAATCCTTCTTACGGGCCTGATAATGGGTATAAAGAACCTTCTCGGTGAAGCGCTGATCCACGGCAATCTTGGCATATTCCGTCTCAAACGGCTGTTTAGTGCCCTTGGGAACCTTTAACTCAAAATCAGGGTAGTTGGGGGGGGTACACCAGTGGCGCAAATCCGGATTCAGCTCCCTGATGGTTTCATAGGTGGTGCCCGTCAGTTTCGCTACCAGTTCCAGATCGGTACGGGAAGGGATCTTGACCGTCTCAAACTCGATGGGCGGCAGGTAGGCCACATCCGAAAATCCGTAACGGGCGGGATCCTTGGCAATGATGGCTGCCGCCAGCAATTTGGGGACGTATTCCTTGGTCTCGCGCTTGAGATACGAGCCGCGGGAGAGCTCCCAGAAGTCACTGGTATTGTACATATTGATGGCGCGCAGAATCTTGTTTTCCCCGGCGTTGTAGCCGGCAGCAGCCAGGTACCAGTCACCTTTGAACATGCCGTAGAGTTCTTTGAGATAAAGGGCGGCTGCGGTCGTCGCCTTGACCGGATCCTTTCGCTCGTCGATCCATTGATCGATTCGCAGGGAATAACGCCGGCCAGTGTCGGAGATAAACTGCCACGGTCCAACGGCATTGGCCCACGAACGGGCGTTCATATGAAAACCGCTCTCGATCATGGCCACATAAACCAGATCTTCCGGCATCCCTTCGCGCCTGAGAATCTCCTTCATCATTGGAATGTAACGGGAGGAGCGGGAAAGCCAGCGTGAAAAGGACTGTTTGCCTCTGGTCTGAAAATAATACAGGAAATATTCTACCTGGCTGTTGAGCGCCAGGGGGATATCGGAAAGGGGCAGGTCCACATCAGGCAGCGTCAATTCGCCCGCCTCATCGGTTTTAGCTTTGAGCTCCTCCAGGGTAAAGAGCTCCGTTACCTTGCCGGAATGTTCCTCCTCGGTCAACGGCTCGTCAGCAGAGATCAGCGCAGGCTGCTCAACCGGAGCCAGAGCCGGAGCGGTGGGCTGGGTCAACTCGTTAAGGAGCGACTGGGCCGGTTCCGTCGCACTCGCCGGAAGGGCAAGCAGCAGGACCGCTATGGCAATCAGAACAGATCTCATTTAACATCCTATGACAAAGTTTTAAAACTATAGAGGAATTCCGCAGAAAAGTCAAATGCGGGGGAACCCTTGCAACACAGGCGTTTACTCAGGACCGCCCTCCTTGTTCCTTGTTTGGGGCTGAGCCGGGGGAACCGTTCCGCACTGAAGAAACCACACCAACTCCATTCCGGCAAGCACAAGCACCCAACTGGTTAAAATCCAGACCATGAAGACCGGAAGCAGCGCCATAGTACCGTAAATAGCATTGTAGCGGGAAACACCTATCTGAAAATGGATATAGCCCCACTGGGCCAGTTGCCAGATGGTGCCGGCTACCAGCCCTCCTGCCAGGGCACTCCCCACTCTGACCCGCGTATTGGGCATAAGCAGGTAGAGGCACACCAGGGCGATCCAGATGCTCAGATAGGGAACAAAACGGAACAGTATCAGCAACAGGTGACCAAAACCGGGCAGATGAAAAAACCATTGTACCACCCCCTGATGCTGAAGACTGGTTGTGATTGTCACCGTCAGGGTAACCAGGATCGGGATGCTGAAGATCACGACCAGGTAATCCCGCAGTTTGTGATGAACCTTTTTACCCCGTTTAAGACCCCATATCTGGTTGAAGGCATCCTCCACATTATCCAGGGTAGCCATGACCGACAACAAAAGGGTCACCAGCCCGACCGCTCCCAGCGAACCTACGTGGGTGTTGCTGATATAATGGAGGATACGGTTGACCACCTCATGCGAACCGGCGGCAACATTGGAAAGGATCATCGGAGCCAGGACGTTATGCATATTCAGAGCCGTGAGAATGGCGAAAAGGATCGCCAAAAATGGCACTATAGAGAGCATGCTGGAAAATGCCAGTGCCGAGGCGTACATCAGACAACGGTCAGCCAGGAATTTTTCGACCAGCATCCTGCAGACCGTCCATATTTTGTGGTACCGCTCCGAGAGGGGCATATGATCACCTCATAAAAAAAGCCCACCGTAGTGGGCTTTTTTTGGAACCTAACCCTGATAATCAGGATAGTGCGCTAGCCAAATTACCATGCGAAGGAACTACTGCGCTGAAAGGCGCTCCTTCTCCTTTTGCATCGCCTCTTTACCAGCCTCGATGGCTGAAGCCAGGATGGACTTTTTCTCAACAACAGTTTCGCGACCTTCTTCGATAACCGTCTTGATCTTGTCCTGAGCATCTTTGGCATATTCCTTGATTTTGTCGACAGCGTCCTCGGTCAGGTCGGCAATCGTCTCGCGCATTTCCTTGCCGCTTTTAGGCGCATACAACAGTGCCAGCCCTGCGCCCACAGCCGCACCAGCTACAAACGACACCAGTACTGTCCCAGCAGATATTCCTTTTTCATCGGACATGGTCAATTTCCTCCCCGTTTTTTGAGATATCGTTCAATCAGGTATCTTCCGGCGACCTTGGCCCCGGAAACCCATACCGTGGTGGTGTTCAGGACGTTGCTGACAACCCTCACCGAGCGGTTGATGGTATGTAGATTGCTACCCGTTTCACCCAGGGCCGACATGAATTCTTTTACATCATCGGTGTGCTCGGCGATCCCGCCGCCAACGGTCTTTAGCTCCGTCAGTACTGCGGTCAGCTCCTGAATGGTTGGTTTCAGCTCCTTCTGAAGCATCTCAGACAATGAAGCGACTGATTCTGCCGTGCGTTTAATCGTCAGTAGGGTAGGGACCAGTGCCAACACCAGAATGCAGAACGCAACAGCAATGATGATCAGTACGATTCCAGCTAAGGTCATCTCTTTTATCTCCGTTTATTAATTATAGCCAGCTTTCAACTAATGGCAAGTATAGAGCAAAACCTGAATATTTCAATTAAATTAAAGCTATTAAAGCGAAGAATGCTGCTTGAAGAGTTCAAGTATCTCACGCCGCGCCTCGCCTACAGTAAGAGGTAGGCGTTTGAACGGTAGTGAATCTTTGCTTTTCAGGCTGTGGATCAATTCGGCGATATAGGGCAGGCGCAGCTTGACGCTTGACAGATCATCGCGGGCATTGAAAACCTCCTCCGGCGTACCGCTGCGCACCAGCCTGCCCCGGCTGAGTATGTGCAGCCGGCTGAGGAAGACCGGAACCAGATCAACGCTATGGGTAGCCATGACAATGGTAACACCCGATTCCTGATTGAGACGGGTCAAGAGCTCCATCATGCGATACTCGCCCATCGGATCGAGACCAGCGGTCGGTTCGTCCAACAGGAGGATCTCATGGCCCATAGCCAGCAACCCGGCAATGCAGACCCGTTTCTTCTGGCCGTAACTAAGGTTATGGATATCCTTCTTGTCCAGATCAGCCATATCAACCGATTCCAGCGCCTCCCCAACCCTCCGGGTGACTTCCTGTTCAGCAAAACCCATGTTGCGCGGGCCAAAGGCCACGTCCTCGTAGACCGAATGGGCAAAAAGCTGATCATCGGGGTTTTGGAACACAAGGCCAACCTTGCCGTAGATCTCCCGGGGAGATAGCCGGCGGATATCAGCCCCGTCGAGCAGTACAGATCCGCTGAACTCTTTGATGATGCCGTCCAGCAGCCTGAGCAGAGTAGTTTTGCCCGAACCGTTGGAACCGAGGATACCGCAGAACTCCCCCTGGAGGATATCAAGACGGATATCCGAGAGGGCGACTGTGCCGTCGGGATAACAAAAGGAGTCGATTCGTGCTGATAGACGGGGGATGGGCATGATCAATTCTGGAGCTTCCAGGCAATGGTTGCCGCTAACGAGAAAAGAGCCAGGCCGGCTAACTGGAACAAACTCAACCTTGAGGCGCGCATGAGCGGCAGGGTGCCGTCGTAACCACGCTGGGTCATGGCGGTGGTCATGGAATGGCTGCTGTCAAAGGCCCGAATGGTCAGCATACCGGCCATGGCGCCGAATGACGAGATGCCTCGCCGCAGACCGCAGTAGCCCAGCCGGTTCTTTTGGGCCGTGTAGACCACCCCGGCATCATCGTAGAGCATGAACAGTGCGCGCCAGGCAAAGAGGGAAACCTCCACCAGGCCGCGCGGGGCTCGCAGCCATGCCAGCGCCGCCATGGTCTCGGTAAAGGTCATCACCTGACTGAGCAGAACTGCCACGGAGACAGCACCCAGGATACGGGAAACTATCAGCAGACCTTCCTGCAATCCGGCACGATAGGCAGTTACGGTATAACCAACGGCATCCAGCAACGCGAAGGATTCCCCCGTGCCCATGAACGCCTTGAGCGCCAGAATAACCGTAGCGATAAACAGCGGATGCAGCAGGCGCAGCAGCAGCACACGCAGGCGCATGCCGGACAGCAGGGCCGCCGGCAGGCAGATCCCTGCCACCAGCCAGGGGAAACCGCTGGCACCCGAGCTGACCACCAGCGTCAGCAGTAGAATGGCCGCCAGCAGTCGGATGCGTGGATCTATGGCTGCGACAAAGACATTATCGTTATGTGGGCGGTGGAGATGTCTCATGTATTGATTCCAGCCAGGGCAAAGCAGGTAAAAACGCTTGATTCGCCCTAGCGATTACTCCCTATCATCTCCGCAATCACCTGTTCGCAGGCCGTGTAAGGGTCGATGTTGCCGGTGCCCATACCAT